>JABGUA010000254.1 GCA_018646825.1 Piscirickettsiaceae bacterium | reverse complement strand
GTTACGGGGCTCATTAGTAATCGCACCTTATTACTTGCTGATCGTGATGGCCATTCTGATAAAGCAATTCACCATTTCGCTAAACCCATCACACGGGTTTCTGAAAAGTTGCCAGTTCAACAATTATTAGATATGTTCATCAAGAAGCGAGAGCATTTATTTCTTGTTGAAGATCATTATGGCCAAGTCGCGGGGATTGTAACGCTCGAAGATGCCATAGAAACCATATTGGGTCGTGAGATCGTCGATGAGACCGACACTGTCGAAGATTTGCAGAAACTGGCTAAAACGCAATATCGAGATCGGCTACGTAGCGATAAAGACTAGTTGTTTCCAGGCATTTGTAGACATCCATATGCAAAAAGCCCATATTAAGAAATCACTTCAATCCCTTGCAAAAGTCGATGATGATATCGCACTAGCCTTAGGGCAATGTGGCTATCCTGAACCTCGAATACGGCCAGCTGGCTTCGAGACTTTTCTTAACACTATTGTGTCACAACAGATTTCTACTAAGGCCGCAGCGACTATCTCCCTTCGCGTCAGTAACTTAATGTCTCATATCGATGCTAAGTCGTTATTGGCTTTACCTGACAAAACCTTACGCGAAGCAGGTTTGTCACAACGCAAAATGGAATATGCACAAGGTCTGGCTGAGGCTATTGTTACGGGCGTATTCGACCCCGATGCTTTATGTGACATGAGTGACGACAAGGCAATCAATGCAATTATGGAAATACGTGGTTTTGGCCGCTGGAGTGCCGAAATTTATCTGATGTTTTCCTTACAACGTGAAGATATTTTCCCCGCTGATGACCTTATCTTATTAACTTCTCTACAAAAACTAAAAAATCTAGCCGACAGGCCGACACCCAAAATAGCCCGAGAACTAACCCAAGCTTGGTCACCCTGGCTCAGTTCAGGGAGCTTATTCTTGTGGCATTATCATCATCACACCGCAAAAAAATGAGGCCTGTTTGTGTATAAGAATGACAGCCTATCTAAGCTATTAAAAATTCAATGAAAAGTCCCGCTCACAACACTGAGCGGGATTTTCTTATTGTTAATGCGTTAACCTGAATTACTTAATAAATAGCATTTCTTGATATTTTGGCAACGGCCATAAATTATCTGCTATTTCACATTCAAGCCTATCGGCATGAAGACGTACTTCATCCATCAACCCACGCAGTGTTTCAGCACAATACTTCATATGTAGCTCAGTAGACTCGAAACCGTCTTCACCTGTCGCTGCACTTAAATCATTTACTGCATCCATCATGGCATTGGTTTCTTCTGCAATCAGCTTAGCAGTCGACTTATCAAAAGAAATTTTCATCTTTTTCATGCCTGACGCTGCTGCCGCAAGTTCTGCCAAATAATTAACCGCTGATGGATAGATTAAGGTTTTGGCCATATCGATGGTCAATTTTGCTTCCACTTCTATCGATAGAATATATTGCTCAGCGTATATCTCGTAACGACTCTCAAGTTCTACTGGTGACAAGACACCCGTCGACTCAAACAGTGCTACGATTTCTGGATCTTGAAGGTATGGCAGCGCATCAGCAGTGGTAGGTAAGTTTTTCAAGCCGCGTTCTTTCACTGCCATTTCATGCCATTCAGCTGAATAACCATCACCGCCAAATACGACGTTGCCATGTAATGACATCAGCTCTTTCAGAACGTTAATGACGG
This sequence comes from Piscirickettsiaceae bacterium, assembly GCA_018646825.1. Taxonomy (GTDB): domain Bacteria; phylum Pseudomonadota; class Gammaproteobacteria; order Nitrosococcales; family Methylophagaceae. Next base: position 1,266 of record JABGUA010000254.1, on the reverse strand, counting down.
CCTCGGTTTTATCTGCTCCAGCATTAAATTCACCTTCTAGTCTTACTGCTATCCAGTCGAGCGAATCAGCCAGCATCGTATTCATCGCAATTAATGGCCCTGTGACCGATTGCGATGAGCCCACTGCCCTGAATTCAAAGCGGTTCCCGGTGAAGGCAAACGGTGAAGTTCTGTTTCGATCACCAGAATCACGTTTAAAATTCATGATTTGTGAAAGGCCTAAATCCATTACACCCCCATCATCTGTTGGCGATAATTTACCATTTTTAATGTCTTCAAATATGGTTTCCAACTGGTCACCTAGATACACAGAGAGAATCGCCGGCGGTGCTTCATTCGCACCTAGTCTGTGATCATTACTTGATGAAGCAATAACGGCACGCAGTAATGGCCCATATTTATGAACGCCTCGAATCACAGCGCCACAAAAGAGTAAAAAGTTGAGGTTTTCTTCTGGTGTATGCCCAGGATCTAATAGATTACCTTGTGTCGTATTACCAACAGACCAGTTAACGTGTTTACCAGAACCATTGATACCTGCGAAAGGTTTTTCATGCATTAAACAAATGAAACCGTGTTTCTTAGCGGTATTTTGTAAAATAGTCATCAATAATTGCTGATGATCGGCTGCCACATTTGCTGCTTCAAAATAAGGCGCAATCTCAAATTGGCCTGGTGCGACTTCATTGTGATGTGTTTTTGCCGGAATACCTAAACGATATAACTGATCTTCGGCGTCTTGCATATAAATCTGGACTCGCGCCGGAATTGCACCAAAATAGTGATCATCAAACTCTTGACCTTTTGCTGGTTCTGCACCAAATAACGTTCGGCCAGCTAAAAGTAAGTCCGGACGAGCATTGGCAAATTGTGCGTCGACTAGGAAATATTCTTGTTCAGCGCCACAGCTCGAATTTAAAGATGTTATTTCACTTTCGCCCATCAGCGATAAGACTTTTTGAGCTGAGGTGTTCATCGCGGCATTTGAACGTAGTAATGGGATTTTTTTATCTAGCGCTTCACCTGTCCATGATGCAAAGACACACGGAATCATTAGGGTCGACCCATTTTCCGTTTGTTTAATATAAGCAGGGCTGCTTGGATCCCAAGCTGTATAGCCTCTAGCGGCATTGGTTACACGGATACCCCCATTTGGGAATGAAGAGCCGTCTGGTTCACCTTTTATCAATAAACTGCCATTGAACTTGGATATTGCGCCGCCGTCAAAATCAGTCACGATGAAGGCATCGTGCTTTTCGGCTGTTG
>JABGUA010000100.1 GCA_018646825.1 Piscirickettsiaceae bacterium | reverse complement strand
GATGATGATCGTTATTTGTTTTTAGAAGCGATATTGTCAGCCCAGCAACATTGTTATATGAGTTATGTCGGCGCGAGTATTGTTGATAATGCACCGATTCCACCGTCGGTATTGGTTAGCGATGTGCGTGATGTGTTGCGACAAGGCTTTGAACAAGTTAGTAGTGACGATATTTGGTCGCAAGTGTTAACAGAACATCCTTTGCAATCGTTCAGTCGACGTTATTTTGATGGCATGTCAGACAAACTAGTGAGTTATCAATCGGCACACTGTCCACCGAATGAACAACAAGCAGTATCGAATTTAAAGAATTCAGATTGGTTTAAGTCGGCGTTGCCTGAACCTGATGCCGAATGGCGACAAGTGAGTTTAAATCAGCTGATTCAGTTCTATCGTCATCCTGGTCGGTATTTAATGCAACAACGGTTAGGGTTACGCTTAGAGTTGGATGAAGACGTTTTAGAAAGCCGTGAACCATTTTCACTTGGCGGCCTTGAAGCATGGCAGTTGCGTCAACAGGTGTTAGCACAACGGTTAAATGGCGATACGCTGGCGGATATTACGCCGTTAATAGAAGCGACTGGGGTATTGCCGCAAGGGGTTGTCGGTGACATTGCTTTAGATGGTCAGACGGCACAAGTTGAGGAGTTCGTTGAGCGGGTATTGCCGGTTTATCCTGAGGCGTTTTTAGCACCGATAGGCTTTGATTTAACGTTAGGTGAGTTTTCATTGCTGGGACAGTTGGAAGGGGTGAGTTCGACCGGTTTATTCCAAACTCGTTTGGGTAAAGTGAAAGGCGGTGAGTTATTGGCCGTGTGGTGTCGACATTTGATTCTTAATTGTCTTCGGCCCAAAGGTGTCATCTGTGAAAGCCGGTGGATCACCGAAGACGCCGACATTCATTTATTGTCGGTCGATGATCCTGAAACCTATTTATTAGATTTGTTAAATCATTATTGGACTGGCTGTCAGCAACCTTTGCCGTTATTGGCCAATACCAGTTTTGCTTATGCCAAAGCAGCATTGAATAGTGGCAGAGCGAATCCGGATAATGCCATGTGGGCGACTTGGCTGGGAGGCCAGTTTGCGATTGCTGAGTCAGAAGATATTTATTATCAACAACTTTATAACACGGCGCCGTTAGATGATGCGTTTAAGGCTATGGCATTGGCGATTTATCAGCCAATTTACGATCACTTAGACGGTGGTCGTTTATGAGCCATCTTGATCCAAAGACGGTGACTTTATCTGGTTTGAATGTGATTGAAGCCAGTGCGGGTACGGGTAAAACCTATACCTTGGCTGAATTGTATTTACGGTTGATATTGGAACAAGGTTTAACCGTCGATCAGGTTTTAGTGGTGACCTATACCCGAGCTGCGACTGAAGAGTTACGCGATCGCTTGCGTGAAAAACTGGTTGAAGCCAGAGATGGTTTATTAGCCGAGCCAGAACATGATGTGACATCAAGACAGCGATTGTCGTTAGCGATTCAAAGTTTTGATGAGTCAGCCATTTTCACCATTCATGGTTTTTGTCAGCGGGTTTTGGGTGACTTTGCGTTTGAAAGTGGCTTGTCTTTTGACCTTGAATTGGTCGGTGATGATCAACTGTTATTGCAGGGCATGGTGGATGACTTTTGGCGAAAGCATATTACAACGGCAGATTCACGATTAGCCCAACACCTTATTGCACGTCGTGAAACGCCTGAGACTTTATTGCAGTCGATTCGATCGCTATTGGGTAAGCCGTATTTGCAGACTTTACCTGTGCCGGATGTTGATATTGAGCAAGTTGTTCAACAAGCACAAAGTCAATTTGAGCGGGTGAAGCAGCTTTGGTTGGATGAACAAGAAGCGGTGATTGCAGCCTTACAAGATAAGACTTTGTTGAATGGCAATAAATACCGTTCAGCCAGTGTTGAAAAATGGTTGGTGTTACTGGCTGATTTGTTATCTCAAGCGGCGGTACCAAGTCGTTTATTTGAGGGGTTTGAACGTTTTACGCCTGCGAAACTCGACGATGCCTTGAACTCGAAGAAAGGTAAAGTCTTACCTGAGTTGTTTTTTTGGCCAGCTTGTGAAGCTTTGCTGGAACAGGTCACGCAGATGCAAGCAGCACAAGCATTGCAATATCAACAGCTCAGATTGACCGCTTTGCAGACCGTGCAAGCGGAAATGCCAGCACGTAAGCAACAGCAACAAGTGCAGTCGTATGATGACTTATTACTGAACCTTGAACAGGCGTTATCAGGTGAACGTGGTGATTGGCTGGCGGCCAAGTTACGGGCGCAATATCCTGCGGCCTTGATTGATGAGTTTCAAGATACCGATCCGGTGCAATATGCCAGTTTCAATCGTATTTATGCCGGGAGTGATTTGCCTGTGTTTTTAGTCGGCGATCCCAAGCAGGCAATTTATAGTTTCCGTGGCGCGGATATCTTTACTTATTTGACGGCAAAATCATCGACCAGTGCTGAGCATACATTGGGCACCAATTGGCGTTCACATCCGAAATTGGTGTCGGCGGTAAACACCTTATTTGCTCGTCAAAAACAGCCGTTTATTTATGATGAAATTCCATTTCACTCGGTCGCGGCAGCACGTGATGATGTGGATGTATTATCTGTTTCTGGACAAGCTGCGCCATTACAATTGCTTTGGGCTGATGCAGATAAGCCGTTATCTAAGAAAGACATGACCGCTTTGTCAGCCAATGTGACAGCCGATGAAATTGCCAAACTGTTAAATGAGGCTGCATCTGGTAAAGCCACCTTGTTGGATGAAGCAACACAGGCATCAGTGACATTAACGGGTGGTGATATTACGGTATTAGTTCGCAATCATAAGCAAGCTTATGTCATACAACAATGTTTGCAGCAACGCGGTATTAATAGCGTGCAGCAGGGTCGCGAGAATGTGTTTGGTTCGACTGAGGCGTTGATGCTTGAGCGTGTACTCAAGGCGATTGCCGAACCAGATAACACCATGGCGATGACGGCGGCGTTAGCAACGGATTTGTGGGCTTATGATGCCAGCAGCTTGTATGCTTTGCAGCAAGATGAGGCGGCTTGGACGGCCCAATTTGAATTGTTCTATGACCTGCATCAAGTCTGGTTACGAAGTGGTTTTATGCGAGCATTTCGTCAGTTGTTGAATCATATTTCTGGCCAACAACAGTTATTGAGCTTGCCTGTAGGCGAACGAAAACTGACGAATCTATTACATTTGGCTGAATTGGTTCAGGCACAAAGTACCCAGCAAGACGGCGGGATGAGTTCAATATTGCAGTGGTTTGCTAGCCGAATTCAGTCGATTGACCCGAATGATGAAACGGGGCAGTTACGGTTAGAAAGTGATGAGCAGTTAGTCCATATCATTACAATTCATAAAAGTAAGGGGTTGGAATATCCGATTGTGTTCTGTCCTTTCTTATGGGATAGCCAGATTAGAGTGGCCAAAGATGAGGTGATTTCATTTCATGATGAAGCGTTGGGTTATCAAGCTTATGTTGCCTTTTCTGAACCAGACTTAACGCGGGCATCGGGAGCCAATAAGAAAGAGCAAGAAGCGGAAGCGTTACGTTTATTGTATGTCGCTTTAACACGAGCACGTGAGCGTTGTGTGATCTGTTGGGGCAATGCGAAAGGAGTGGCTGAGTCTGGCTTATTTAGTTTGTTACATCCGACGGCTACCGATGCTGATAGCGAACTGATGTTAGCTGATGTGACTGCTCTGGCTGGGGCGAATGCTGGCACGATCTCTCTGGAAGTAATGGCAGGTGAGCAAGCTGTGGATTATCAAGCGAAACTAAATGGACAGGGCGAACAGGCAG
>JABGUA010000253.1 GCA_018646825.1 Piscirickettsiaceae bacterium | reverse complement strand
TGCAAGCACACTGCTCTTCTATTTGGTCTTGCTCCAGGTGGGGTTTACCATGCCACAACTGTTACCAGTTGCGCGGTGCGCTCTTACCGCACCCTTTCACCCTTACCAAATAATCCGAAAATCATCTGGCGGTTTACTCTCTGTTGCACTGGCCGTAGGCTCACGCCTCCCAGAAGTTATCTGGCACCTTGCCCATTGGAGCCCGGACTTTCCTCACTGCAGCATATGCCATAGCGCGATTGTCTGGCCATCTCAAGCCGGTGATGATACGTGAAAAACACTATTTTTGCTGGAGTTTTAATGCCAATCCATAGGCTTTGTTTTTACGCATATCTAACAGCTTCGCGGTCATGGCAGCTGCTTTTTTTACAGGCAGCTCTGTCAACAGTATTGACAGCACGCGTTCTGCCTCAGCATCATTCGGATCAGGTTGTTCTGTATTGCCTCCAACCAATAAAACACACTCACCCCGTTGTTGATTACTGTCACTTTCTACCCAAGCCAGTAATTCTGATAACGGTTGTGTAACGATGGTCTCATGGAGTTTTGTTAATTCTCTCGCCAAACACACTAAGCGATCTGGACCAAAAATATCTATCATCTCTGTTAATGTTGCTTTTAAACGCCTTGGGCTTTCATAAAAAATTAACGTCCCAGATTCGTTTTTTAAATTGTCGAGTACTTGCCTTTTTGTTCCGGCTTTTGCTGGTAGGAAGCCTTCGAAGCTAAACCTATCTGATGGTAAGCCTGATGCTGATAACGCTGTGATTAATGCACAACTGCCCGGTATCGGAACAACTTTTATATTGTGTTCTCTCACTAAAGAAACCAATCGGTAACCTGGATCACTTATCAATGGTGTACCTGCATCACTAATCAGTGCAACTGATTCACCCTTTTGCAAGCGTGCCAATAGAACTTCGCTACGTTGTTGCTCATTATGCTCATGCAATGAGACTGTTGGCGTTTTAATGGCGTAATGCTGTAAAAGATGGCCACTATGCCGTGTATCTTCCGCTGCGATAACATCGACACTTTGTAAAACAGTAATAGCTCGAGGAGAAAAGTCGGCTAAGTTACCAATTGGGGTGGCAACAATATAGAGGCTGGCTGTTGCTGATTCTATCTTCGTCACAAGGAAATGGCCTCCATTGTCTGATTCAGTTCTGGTCGTAATATACGCGAACAGGTAAACTCTTTTTCATTAATTATAAAAATAACCTAAGTTATCACTATGATGTCATCGCGATTTTATTTAGCCACTATTGTGGCATTGTCCCTTACCTTAAGTGCTTGTCAATCTTTAAGCCCTTTAACGGTGCCTGACATTGAAGCTGAATCACAAGCACAAATTGCAGTACAGTCCGGCGACTTTTCTAGCGCCGCACAACAATACGAGACTTTGGCTGAATCAAGTGGTGGCACACATCGGTCTCGACTTTATGTTCAAGCGGCATCGGCCTATTGGCAACTAGGGCAAATTGAACAAGCTCGGTTAACTTTAGCTAAAATTGATCGTGAACAACTAACACCTATCCTTTCTTTTGATGTTGCGATTTTAGAAGCAAATATTGCCATAAAAGAGCTTAACTCATCGCAAGCACTTGCTTTACTCGCTCCTTTTCGGGCAGACCAATTAACCGCAAGACAACAACGCACCTTATATCGAACACGCATTCAAGCCTATCAGATCAGTGAGAACTGGCTTGAAATGGCCAACAGCCATATCCAATTAGATAGTTTATTGCCTGATAGCGAGCGAGAGTCTAACCAGCAACAGTTATGGCAAGCATTAATGATGCTAACCCCTCAAACGCTAGACCTATTCAATCCTGGCTTTCCGCCAGCAACCGATAGTGGCTGGTTTGCCTTAGCTTACATTATCAAAACCTATCAAAATAACCCTGATGTTTTGATTGTGGCGCTGGAAGATTGGCAACGTACTTACCCTAATCACCCCAGTTTGCCATCAATCTATAAACAAGAAATTGAAATAACAGGAACTTTGCTGCCAAAGCAAATAGACCATATTGCGATTTTGTTGCCAGGATCTGGACCATACTCTGAAGTCACTCGCGCAATTAGAGAAGGTATCTCAGCAGCACATTACGCAGAAAACTCAGAGACTAAATTACATTTTATCGACACCCAAACTGACAGTGTCTCTGGCTTGAGTAATGCCCAAGATGCTTATCAGCAAGCGATCGATCTAAAGGCCGGATTAGTCATTGGTCCTTTGGACAAGGAATCGATTCAAGTTTTAGCCCAGTTTAACACCCTACCTATCCCTGTTTTAGCCCTTAATCGCTTGTCTGGTTTCCAACAAAAAGCCAATTTATACCAATTCGGACTTGCTCCTGAGGATGATGCTATTTCAGCGGCTAAAAACGCGATGGCAAAAGGCTACCGTCGCGCCGTCATTGTCGCACCAGAGGCGGCTTGGGGACAGCGTATTGCTGCAGCATTTGAAGCGCAATGGTTAAGTCAAGGTAGCGTATTATTAGGACAAACCACCTATAATGAAGCTGAACATGATTATGCCGATGTTATTACCCCTATTTTAGGCCTATCGGCCAGTGAGCAACGTTATAAGAAAGTAAGACAAACCCTAGGGATCCCTGCTGAGTTCGAACCGCGTCGTCGTCATGATCTAGACTTAATATTTTTAGCCGCCCAGCCGAACAAAGCAAGACAATTGGTACCCCAATTTAAGTATCATCGTTCAGGTCAATTACCGATTGTCGCCACATCTCATGCCTATTCCGGCCGCGAAAACACCCAACAAGACATCGATTTAAACGGTTTATTTATCAATGATATTCCTTGGGCATTCCCCGAGCTGACAAAAGACGACTATACCTATCAGGCGCTGACTCAGCAGCAAACGAATTCTTTTGGACGTTTATTACGCTTTTACGCATTGGGGGCCGATGCTTACCGGTTGAGCAGAGAACTAAATCGCTTAAGTCACTCACCGACACTCAGTTTCCAAGGTGCCACGGGGGCTTTATCTATTGATGATCATGGCTATGTTAACCGCCAGCTTAATTGGGGTACTTTTTCAGAGGGAAAAATAAGACTACTGGCAACACCGACAGCTGAATAATGCTAAGCAGCAAAGCCATTGGAGATAAGGGGGAGCAACTGGCACTCAATTATCTTAATAAAGCAGGCTTAAAACTTATTACCCGTAACTTCCGAAAACGCGGTGGTGAGATCGATTTGATTATGCAAGACGATGCCACACTGGTTTTCATTGAAGTCCGGTTACGGCAATCAAACCAGTTTGGTAGTGCTATAGAAAGTGTCACATACACAAAACGGCAAAAAATAATTCAAACAGTGCAGTGCTACCTTCAGGAAAACAAGCCAGAATACCTTGCATATCGTTTTGATGTTATTGGAATAACACCTCTTAATAATGACTTTAAGATCAATTGGGTAAAAGATGCATTTCAACTAAATTAACACTAGCCAAATGTTGTCCAGACAGCGATAATCAAACTATCGTTGATTAGGATCTTGTTATGACAAAATCGAAATTCGCTCTTCTTATACTCCTCCCTCTTGTTTTACTTCAAGGTTGTGCCACTGCTGTTATAACTGGCGCTGCAACAGGGGCGTCACTTGCACATGATCGGCGAACAACAGGGTCTGTCATCGATGATCAAGGTATTGAGTTTAAAGCAGCCAGCGCAATCTACAGTAATAAGGCCATTTACAATCAAAGCCATATTAATGTCACTAGCTATAATGGTACCGTTTTATTGACTGGCGAAGCTTTGACCGAGCAGCTAAAACAACAAATTCATGATCTTGTCCGTGCCCTTCCTAAAGTTCGCACTATTCACAATGAATTAATCATTGCTGCCCCCAGCGCAATACCCTCTCGTAGTAGCGATGCTTGGATCACATCTAAAGTGAAAGCGAAAATTGCGGCAGAAAAAGGCTTAGATCCTTTCTTCGTTAAAGTCGTCACTGAGCACGGTATCGCTTACCTAATGGGCATTGTGACAAGAGCAGAAGCACAAAAGTCTGTCCAAATTGTGTCAAATTCAGCAGGTGTACAGCGCGTTGTTAAAATCTTTGAATATATCGATTAGAATGGTTTGACGACGGCCAAAATCACAACTGCAATTAAAATTACAACGGGTAATTCATTAAACCAACGATAGTAAATATGAGAACGCTGATTATTGTCGTTGGCAAAATCTTTTAAGATACGGCCACACATGCCATGGTAAGCAAATAGGATTAAGACTAAAACCAGCTTCACCTGTAACCACCCCATAGTCAGCAATACTTCTATTGGGTAGAAACTCATTAGCCAGCCTCCGAGTAGCAAGGCAACTATGGCACTGGGCGTCATGATCCCTCGGTATAATTTACGCTCCATTATTTTAAATCGTGCGTTACTCGCCGTATCATCGCTCATTGCATGATAGACAAATAAACGCGGTAAGTAGAACAAAGCAGCAAACCATGTCACAACAGACACGATGTGAAAGGCTTTCACCCACAACATTCCCTACTCCTTCAAATCAATGATAATATCGACCTAATTTATCACGGAGCTGACCATGGCAGATAATAATCATTACGAAAGACGGCGATTTAGCCGTATTCCATTTGATGCACAAGGCCATATCATTGGTAAGCAAGGTGACTTGTACCCTAATTGCGCAGTAATCGATGTGTGCTTGAAAGGCTTACTGTTAAAGAAACCTGATAACTGGACAGGCCAATTAGGCCAATCTTATGATATCGATTTGATTTTAGATCATGCTCAAGTTGTCATCAGAATGGTTAGTACTGTTGCTCATATTGATCCTGAACAGATTGGTTTTGAATGTCAGCAACTGGATCTAGATAGTCTGAGTCATCTGAAGCGCCTAATTTCACTCAATTTAGCTGATGAGTCATTACTACATCGAGAACTTTCAACACTCATCTCACAATAACTTTTATACTAAAACTTCAGCATCAGTCGGCAGCTGTCATCAAACTGCTTACTTTAGCGCGTCGATCGCTTCTGAAAGATGCTGTACCGCTACAACCTTAATGCCTTTGATGGTTTTGCGTGGGGCATTGGCCGTTGGCACAATAGCGTACTTAAAACCATGTTTCGCTGCATCACTGATTCGCTCTTCACCCGCTTGCACTGGCCGAATCTCTCCTGTTAAGCCCACTTCACCAAAAATAATTAAATCGTGTGGTATCGGCTTATCTCTTAAACTGGATAAGACAGCAGCTAGAACAGCTAAATCCGCCCCTGTTTCGCTGAGTTTGACGCCCCCGACCACATTAATAAATACATCTTGGTCACTACATGTAATGCCCCCGTGACGGTGCAAAATAGCCAATAACATAGCTAGTCTATTTTGTTCTAAACCAACAGAGACACGTCTTGGGTTACCTAGAGGGCTATCATCAACTAAGGCTTGAACTTCGACTAACATGGGCCTACTGCCTTCTCTTATCACCGTCACAACACTACCTGCTAAAGCGTCATCACCGCGTGATAGAAAAATGGCGGAGGGATTACTGACTTCTTTTAGGCCCAGTTCAGTCATCCCGAATACGCCTAATTCATTGATGGCACCAAAGCGATTTTTTACCGCCCTTAAAATACGGAATCGCGTCGATGAATCGCCTTCAAAATACAATACGGTATCAACCATATGCTCTAAGACACGAGGTCCAGCCAGTGCACCTTGCTTTGTAACATGGCCGACAAGAACCATTGTTGTGCCACTTGATTTAGCAAAACGAACTAATTGAGCTGCGCTTTCTCGGACTTGTGCAACAGTACCTGGTGCTGATTGGAGTAATTCCGTAAACACTGTTTGAATTGAATCAATCACCATGACTTGTGGTTTAAGGGCTTTGGCTGTTGCAATCATTTGTTCGGCATGCGTTTCAGCAAGTAGATTTAATGGTACATTTTCAAGTTGGAGCCGTTCAGCACGCAATCTAATTTGTTGCAGTGATTCTTCGCCGCTCACATATAAAGGGCTAACACCACTACTCTTTGCCATCAGCGCCATTGCTTGTAATAACAAGGTCGATTTACCAATACCTGGATCACCACCAATCAACACGACCGATCCTGTCACTAAGCCGCCACCCAAGACCCTATCTAATTCAGGTAAGCCTGTCGTCCAACGCACAGCTTGCTCTGATGTCACTTCACTTAAAGTTTGAACCTGCCCTTTTTGCTCGCCCGCGTAGCTCGCATGACGACTGATTGTGGCTTGGCTTGTCGGTGATGAAGGCGTTTGAATTTCTTCTGTTAAACTATTCCACCCGCCACATTCTCCACACTGCCCTGCCCATTGCGGTGTTTGTGCCCCACACTCTTTACAACTATAAACCCGCTTTATTTTAGCCATAGTATTGTCTTGTTACCCGCTGGTTTAACTGGCAAAGTAATTCATAAGCAATGGTCTTCGCTTGTTTCGCTACTTGATCCACTGACACCCTTTCATCTCCCCAAAGTATCACTTCATCGCCCACTTCAACCATACTCAACTCTGATAAATCAACGCAAATCAGATCCATTGATACCCGACCTAAGACTTTCACTACTTTATTCCCGATACTGACATGACCAACATTAGATAATAGGCGGTTATAGCCATCGCCGTAGCCTATATTCACAGTCCCGACTTGCATTGGCTTATCAGCTTGCCAAGTTCCACCATAGCCCACTTGTTCGCCACTTTGAAGCCACTCAATAGCGATAAGTTGTGCTTTAGCTTGCATAACCGGTTTTAGGCCAAGTGACAGGGCTGTTTTGTCATTAAAAGGAGATGCACCATAAAGCATAATGCCTGGACGGATCCAATGATGATGACTCGTCGGTAATGTCATAATAGCGGCTGAGTTTGCCATACTAGTCGGGCCATTATGGCCAGCTATCGCTTTGCTCATTGTTACCTGTTGCTCGGTATTACGTTCATCTCCTGGGATATCGGCATTAGCAAAATGACTCATTAGGCCTATTTCACCAGCAATATTCTCAGTCTTCTTTAATCTTGTTACGGTCTCACTTACCTTGTCGGATGCAAAACCTAAACGGTGCATACCCGTTTCAACCATTAGCCAGCAAAATGTTAATGGCTTCGCTAACGTTAACGTTGATAAACGTTGTATTTGTTGCAGGTTATGAAAAACAGGCGATAAGTCATATTCCGACGCTTGCTCACACTGCTTCGTTGAAAGAATACCTTCTAATATGACAATTGGCTTTTCTATCCCAGCCTTGCGTAAGCGAATACCTTCAGAAAGTCTTGCTACAGCAAAAGCATCACTGCAATTTAATGCCTTGGCAACTTCGATATCACCATGACCATAAGCATTCGCTTTAATGACCGACATCACTTTAGCTTCTGGTGCGTAGTCTTTCACCTTTGAAAAGTTATGCCTTAGTGCTGCAAGATCAATATCAGCGACAGGGTAGTTATGCACGGCTATTGTTCACTGTAATCTTCATAATGGTTATAGGCAAAATTCTCAAACCGGGTGTATTTACCTTGGAAAGTCAAAGCAACAGTCCCAATTGGGCCATTACGTTGCTTACTAATGATGATTTCCGCTTTACCTTTTTCTGGAGAGTCTTCGTTGTAGACTTCATCTCGATAAATAAATACGATTAAATCGGCATCTTGCTCGATAGCACCAGACTCACGTAAATCCGACATGATAGGGCGCTTGTTCGGGCGCTGCTCTAGGCTACGGTTTAGTTGTGATAAAGCAATGACAGGTACTTCTAGTTCTTTAGCTAAGGCTTTTAAAGAACGTGAGATTTCAGACACTTCTGTTGTCCTATTTTCGCCACTCTTGCCACTGCCTTGCATTAGCTGAATATAATCGATCACGATGAGGCTCAGCCCATGTTCACGCTTCAAACGACGCGCTCTGGCCCGTAGCTCTGTAACCGTTAATGCTGGCGTATCATCAATAAACAGTGGTGCTTCGTTAAGTAATGCGATAGCCGAAGTCAATCTTGGCCAATCATCATCATTTAATTTACCCGTTCGGAGACGGTGTTGATCAATTTGCCCCAATGAAGATAACATCCTCATTGCTAGGGCATCTGCAGGCATTTCCATACTGAACACGGCAACGGGTTCTTTGCTTTTAATCGCCGCATTTTCTGCTAGATTCATTGCAAAAGTAGTTTTGCCCATTGATGGGCGACCTGCAACAATCACTAGGTCGGCCGGTTGTAAGCCAGATGTTTGTTCATCAAAATCAGTAAAACCCGTTGATAAACCGGTGATCGCGCTGTCTTGTTCAAATAAAGTATCGATGCGATCGATAACTTTACTCAAAACCTCTTTCACTTGAACAAAGCCGCCAGCTCTTTTAGCCCCTCTTTCGGCTATTTCAAATACTTGACCTTCAGCATGATCCAGCATTTCATCACTGCTTCTGCCCTCGGGGTTAAAAGCTGCATTAGAAATTGTGGTGCCAACAGCAATAAGTTGACGAAGGATAGAGCGTTCTCTGACAATAGATGCATAGGCTACAATATTAGCCGCACTCGGGGTGTTGCGAGATAACATGCCCAAGTAGGCTAGCTCTCCCACTTGATCGAGCTCGCCACGTTTGTCGTGATACTCTGCGAGTGTAATCACATCAACCGGTTCAGATTGCTCAAATAAAGCCGCAATACCACGGAATATCAGTTGATGATCACGGCGATAAAAATCGTGCTCGACAAGTAGATCAGCTGTTTTTTCCCAGCTCTCATTGTCTAAGAGGAGTCCGCCCAGCACAGATTGCTCGGCTTCAATAGAATGTGGTGGTACTTTCAGTGCCTCTGTGGCGGTATCTTTATATGAGTCAAGATAACTTAAGTCTTCCACAGTGATTCACCACCCTAACAATACACAGAATAATCACGTTTCCACCGATTACTATTCAAATCAATGGCATTAATTTAATAACACCGTAGGGTCGCTACGGTGTTATTAGAACTTCTTTTTTACGCTTCTTCTTGTGCTTTAGCAATCGCTTCTTGCTCTTCTAAAGCAGCTGCTC
>JABGUA010000091.1 GCA_018646825.1 Piscirickettsiaceae bacterium | reverse complement strand
GCGCTCGGGTTCCATTCGACACTCGAATGTATATTGAAATTTTTAAGCTAAAATAACTTAACCCTATTCCCACTCAATAAAAGCATTGGTATAACGCATTGATTTATATGGCATTTAAAATCACTTTATAACAAGTTTCTAACTATCCCCTTCGTTTGTGCGTACGAAGGGAACTATTGAAACTCAAGAGTATCAATGCGTTAGTGAAAAGGCGATTGAAAGGTTTCTTTTCTAAAAAACATTTATTAGGATATCCATAAACGGACTAAAATATGAACTTCTCTCATCTATTTGCTCAATCATCTCCCATACCAACTCATGCTATAGCAGCAATGTTGGCTATCATTTTGGGAGCTTGGCAGCTTCTTTCGAAGAAAGGAAACGCAACACATAGATACATTGGCTACACGTGGGTTCTACTGATGCTCTATGTGAGCATAAGCAGCTTTTGGATACATTCTATAAAGGTTGTCGGATTGTTCAGCCCCATACATCTGCTATCTATATTCACCATTTGGACACTTTATAAATCTGTACAAGCAGTAAGACGAAAGAATATAGCAAAGCACAAAAGAATGATGAAGCTACTATACGTTTTGGGATTAGTAATAACTGGATTATTTACATTACTCCCAAATAGGACAATGTACGAAGTTTTTTTCATTTAAATCACACATCGCATAGTCAGTCTGCCTATCGAACAAGCAACTATTTCTGCGCTACTGAAACGTACGATTTTGACTCGTTTTGCCGCATTTCAATCAAACCAATCGTTTCTTTATCTACGCTATTCTTTTCAAAACGATTAAACCGGCGACTGAGGCTTTATTGGTTGTAGTTCAGACTGCTTTTGTAAGTAGTCGCTGCGTATGTCGCTTATATCCCTACTCGTAAATGACTGACTTCCAACAACACTATTTGGATTTAATTGTTGCGTCGTATTGGAGACTGAGCGCTGTGGTGGCTTTACTGATGGGAAAGGTTTGGCTTTAGCAACATCGTTGCCGCGAGGAAAGGCATCGAACGAATTCGATGTATGCACATGGGTATCACCCCATAAAAGTTCTCTCGCATGACTCAGGACTGGCACGCACAATAATCCGATCAGCGCCATATGCAAAAGAGTCTTCATTTATAGACCCCCTCTTTTATCGTAGGCTTTGACCGAAAACGGGCCATCTGAATCGACAGGCTGGCGTAAGGAAAAAATATTGCCGTCAATATCACGAGCATAGGCCTGGACAAAGCGGCCTAACTTGACCGGCGGACTAAAAAACTCAACCCCGAGCGCTTTTAGTCGTTGGTATTCCGCCTCGATATCGCTTACCTCTAGAGAAAATGAATAGCCTAGAGATGTTGGTTCTCGCTCTATCATGCTCTGCGGAGTGGGCGGATTTAAAAACTGTAAAATCTCCATAACTTTGGACTGACGATTAAGTCTGAACCAGCCTATTTGCACCTTGGCATTATCAATATCAAATAGGTTGTCACCAAATTCACCTACCGGCACCTCAACTATCCTATGGGGGTTGGTCCGAAAAATATTATGATAAAACTGCATCAGTCGATCCCTATCAGGGGTGAACAGCGACACCTGAGACATCCAAATTGGCTTGTTATCCTTATCCCAATTGTCCAGATACCCCGCATGTTTCAGCAGTTGTTCGCCATCGAGCTTCTCCATTTCAAGAAGATTGCCCTCTGGATCATAGGCATAGACATAGCTCACGCCGTAGGTAGGCGAATACACAGGTTCGTCATGCCGATTTAAGAACCTGGCACCCTGGGCTGCAAACTTTTCAAATAATGGCTGATCTATAGGCGATTGATAGCAGGTATGTGACATGCCTGGCCCAATAACCGGCATATCAGTCAAAGTGGCAGAGTCGTTATGGGCAAATTCACTGAGCTCCAGAACCCAATTCGGTGCTCGCAAAATCGCTGTCTGTACCTTTACATTGTTGCGAGCGAAGAGAATATCGGCCGATGCGTCATTTTCAAAGGATTCCTTATGGATCACCTCAAAACCAGTCGCTGCGCTGTAAAAATCCAATACCCTGTCAAGATTTTGTACAGACAGACCAATGTGGTTCACTCCCTCAACACCTGTGGTGGAATCAACCAGTACAGCATTGGGATCAAAGTCAAAATCTATAGTCATTTTATAAGCCTCTTTGTTTTTATAATTATTGAAACGTCAATGACTGCATTTGTGCTGATTGCCGCCTGCGTCTGTTCACGGCAGTGCCAATCAGCCGAAATGTAATCGCCGATACTTGCCGCCAAGATATAAAAGTGGGTCACGGTGAGGTTCGAACTTTGCCCTCACTACTTCGCCAATAAAAATGGTGTGGTCACCCTGTATAATCATGTCTTTTTTTATGCATTCAAAACTCGCCAGCGATCCCTCAATAATCGGTACATTGTGCTCCCAGGTACTCCAATCAATGCCTGCAAAACGATCAACCCCCTTAGAGGCAAAGAGGTTTGAGATAGATTGCTGCCCAGTATTTAACACATTGATAGCAAATGATTTTTTGGCTCTAAATACGTCTAGGCTACCGACATGATTACCTAGACAAATTGATACTAGCGGCGGGTCGAGAGAGACCGAACTAAAGGAATTACCAGTCAAGCCAATAGGTGTTTCCACCTCATCAAGCGTGGTTACCACAGTGATTCCAGTGGCAAAACATCCCATTGCATCTCGCAGGATTCGAGAGTCTGAACCACTCACATATTGTGGTGGTTGATGGGGCACATGATTTTCTAAAAATTCTAATACCAAAGCACTGAATTCATCCCCCTTATCGAAAGCAACATAGTGGCCAGCCCCTTCAATTTCCGAGACCTCGGCCTGGGGGATTAATTTAGCGAAACGTTGCGTTGCGTCGGATGAACTTATTTGACTGTCGATACCGCGTACTAAAAGCGTGGGTAGTTTCAAGTTCTTGGCCGCGGGCTCAAGTTTGTTTTGCAATTCAATAAAAT
>JABGUA010000065.1 GCA_018646825.1 Piscirickettsiaceae bacterium | reverse complement strand
TAGTCCATCTTATAGACGTGTTGGAATTTTAACGCAATACAAAGCACATTCACTCATGCGACATGTTCAGCAGGGTTGGGGTTTTATGCGAGGCGAATTAGGAGAGTTCGTTGAGTTACTACCTGCATCTCAACGCTCAAGGGGGGGGGGCTGGTATGCCGGTACTGCCGATGCGGTATATCAAAATGTCGATATCTTACGAAACCATGGTCCAGAATATGTTCTTATCCTAGCCGGTGATCACATCTATAAGATGGACTACGGCGATATGTTAGCGGCCCACGTTGAAGCGGGAGCAGACATGACGATTGGTTGCTTAGAAGTCAGTGTTGAAGAAGCTAAGGCATTTGGTGTCATGTCAGTGGATGAGGTAATGCGAGTTAGCGCCTTTGATGAAAAGCCGGACGCACCAAACTCTATTCCAGGCAAAGAAGGTGTTTCTTTGGCCTCAATGGGAATTTATATCTTCAATGCTAAATTTTTATATGAACAATTAATTAAAGATGCAGATGATCCTCAATCTACCCATGACTTTGGTCATGACATCATCCCATCGTTGATCGAAAATTATAAAGTTGTCGCATTTCCTTATAAAGATGTCCAAGGGAATGAGCCTGGTTATTGGCGTGATGTGGGTACTATTGATGCATTTTGGTCTGCTAATCTTGAGTTAATCGGTATTACACCTGAATTGAACCTCTATGATGACAACTGGCCTATTTGGACCTATCAAGCACAAGAACCCCCAGCAAAATTTGTTTTTGATGACGATGGGCGTCGTGGCACAGCAGTGGATTCAATGGTCTCAGGTGGCTGCTTAATATCAGGTTCAACAGTGCGCCACAGCGTGTTATTTTCCAATGTCAATGTTCACAGTTATGCCATCGTTGAGAATTCAGTTGTTTTGCCAGATGTCAATATTGGCCGTAACTGTAGATTAAACAATGTGGTCATTGACAAGGGCTGTGACATACCGCCGAATACCGTCATTGGTGAAGATTTAGAAGAAGATGCTAAAAAATATGAGGTTTCACCAAATGGTGTTGTCTTGGTTACTCCTGAAATGTTAGGACAAAATTACCGCTATGTCAGATAGGTTAAAAGTTGTTCTATGCTGGCATATGCACCAGCCTCAATACAGCGAACCGATGGGTGGTATGTATCAGCTGCCATGGACTTATCTTCATGCCATAAAAGATTATGTTGATATGGCATGGCATCTGGAAAATATTCCAGCTGCCAAAGCAGTTGTGAATTTTGCCCCGACTTTAATCGAACAGATCGCCGACTATGATCAACAATTAAAATCACGTTTTAAAGGGACCGGGCGTTTAAAAGATCCGATGTTGATTGCTTTGGATTCTCCTGTACAGCCGGTCAATATCGAAGAAAGAAAAACATTGATTTCAGCATGTTTACGCGCCAATGATGAAAAGTTGATTGCTCCGTTTCCACAGTTTGCCAAATTAGCTAAGATGGCGCGGGAGTTTATCGAAGAGAGTGATCGTTTAGCCTATATCAACGATCAGTTTATGATTGACTTATTAGTCTGGTATCACTTGGCATGGATAGGGGAGTCAGTCAGAAGAACGGACATTCGCATTCAAGCATTAATGAAAAAAGCACATGCCTTCGATTTCCATGACCGCAGACAATTAATGACGGTTATTGGTGAATTATTGGATGGCTTAATTCCACGTTATCGTCGACTAGCAGAGTCAGGACAGGTCGAGTTATCCGTCACACCCTATGCACATCCTATCGTACCCTTATTATTAGATATTAATTCAGCATCAGAAGCGATGCCGGATGTTGAATTACCAGAGATCACCAATTATCCAGGTGGTGAAGAACGCGCGCATTGGCATATGATTGAAGGGCTACGTGTGTTTGAATCATTTTTCGGCTTTAAACCCAAAGGGTGTTGGCCATCAGAAGGTGCCGTTTCAGCAGACACATTAACGCTGATAGGCGAGCATGGCTTCAAATGGGCTGCGACGGGTGAAAATGTTTTACGCAATAGCTTAAACAAGTCAGACATGGCTGATGCCAATATCCATAAGCCGTACCAATTGTCTGAGCAAGGGCCCGCCTGTTTCTTTAGAGATGATGGCTTATCGGACTTGATTGGTTTTAATTACACGACATGGGGTGCTGAAGATGCAATATCTGACTTCATAAGCCACCTAACGACAATTAAAGCAGATACTGAAGAAGATAAAGATCGTGTTGTATCTATTATATTGGATGGCGAAAACGCTTGGGAATATTATTCCTACAATGGCTATTATTTCTTACAAGGCCTCTATCAACAGTTAGCGGATCATCCAGACATTGAGTTGACGACATTTTCGGAATGTTTAGACAATGATGTTAAAGCAACATCACTACCAGAGTTAGTAGCAGGTAGCTGGGTCTATGGTAGCTTTTCGACCTGGATTGGCGATCCAGATAAAAACAGAGGCTGGGATTTATTAAGCCAAGCGAAACAAACATTCGATCGAGTTGTAGCCAAAAAATCTTTTGATACCGATACTATGAATGCATTGTTAAGACAACTCGCTATCTGTGAAGGATCGGATTGGTTTTGGTGGTTTGGTGATTATAATGCTGGCGATAGTGTCAGTGATTTTGAACGGCTATTTAGG
Organism: Piscirickettsiaceae bacterium; assembly: GCA_018646825.1. Classification (GTDB taxonomy): domain Bacteria; phylum Pseudomonadota; class Gammaproteobacteria; order Nitrosococcales; family Methylophagaceae. The sequence goes on along the minus strand of JABGUA010000065.1, from coordinate 6,073 downwards.
CTACATTTGTCGAATTTATATCAAATGTTAGGTGAAGAAGTGCCACAAGTATTGTCCGAAGCAGTCTCTCAAGGTGGGATTGGCATCGAGCAAGGTGGTACGATGCGAAGAGGGGGATAAGTGAGTCAGCCAGCAGCTGTTTTCAATCGCCGCCGAGGCGGAGTGTTACTTCATATTACCAGTTTACCAAGTGGAACAATTGGGGCCGATGCCTATCGTTTCGTTGACTTTTTAAATCAAAGTGGAATGACTATCTGGCAAATGCTGCCACTAGGACCGACTCATGGTGATCACTCACCTTATCAATGTTTATCAGCTCACGCGGCTAATAATCAATTGATTTGTCTTGATCATATTCGATCACAAGACTGGGCTAAGATAGACCCATTAGAATCTGACGTCGAGAGTGTCATTAAAGCGGCTTATCCCCAATTTAAAGTGTCAGCATCAGACCAAGATAAAGCAGAATTCGATACATTTTGCCAACAGCAAATAAACTGGCTAGAGGATTATGTCCTGTTTTGTGAAATACGTGAATTACAACTGAACCAAGCTTGGTTTGACTGGCCGGAAGCATTAAGGACTAGAGATGAAGCAGCATTAGAAGCTATTAAAGCTGAGCATAAACATGCACTGACAATTCGGAAGTTCGAGCAGTTTTTATTCTTCCAGCAATGGCAGGGACTAAAAGAATATGCGAATAGTAAAGGTGTGTTACTTTTTGGTGATATGCCAATTTTCGTGGCACACGATAGCGCTGATGTCTGGGCAGATAGCGACTTATTTACGCTTGATGAAAATGGCCAATCAGCAAAAGTAGCAGGCGTTCCACCAGATTATTTTTCTGAAACAGGACAGCGTTGGGGTAATCCGTTATACCATTGGCCTGCACACCAAGAACAAGATTATCTATGGTGGCAGCATCGTTTAGAGACACAATTAGCCCTTTTTGATTTGATCCGAATCGATCACTTCAGAGGTTTTGAAGCCTGCTGGGAAATTCCTGCCAGCTGCGAAACAGCGATTGATGGTTACTGGGTTAAAGCACCTGGTGAGGCATTGTTTGATAAATTGATGTCCGTATTTGGTGAATTACCTCTAGTGGCAGAAGATCTAGGTATTATTACAGAAGAAGTGACTGCTTTAAGAGAAAAGTATGCGATGCCCGGCATGAAAATTTTACAGTTCGCTTTTGGTGGTGCCGCTGATAACCCATACTTACCGCATCATCATCAACAAGATAGTGTCGCCTATACGGGTACACACGATAACAACACAACTTTGGGTTGGTATCAGGACGTAGATGACCAAACTAAAAATCATATTTCTGATTATTTTGGGCAGAGTGATGAAGACATAGTCTGGCAATTTAATCGTATTGCATTGCAATCAGTCGCACAAATGGCAGTATTGCCGATGCAAGATATTTTGGCTCTAGATGGCGAGCACCGTATGAATGTACCAGGCACGACAGAAGGCAATTGGACATGGACTTTTGAATGGACTTGGCTAGAGGATGATGCAAGCGAGCGACTAAGGCATTTAAACGAACTTTATGGGCGCAGTGAATCATGACAAACCCAGAACAACTAAAATATGCCACGTCTCATGAATGGGTCAAGGTTGATGAAAGTGGTGAGCTGACCATTGGAATTACAGATCATGCACAAGATCAACTGGGTGATGTTGTTTTTGCTGATTTACCCGCGTTAGAACAAACAATGTCTGCGCAGCAAGCCTGTATGTTACTTGAATCTGTGAAAGCTGCTTCTGATATCTACATGCCAGTTTCGGGTAAGATTACCGCAGTTAATACCGCATTGGAAGATACGCCAGAACTGATCAATGAAGATGCTTATGGCAAGGGCTGGCTATTTAGAATGGTGCCAGAGAACCAAGCTGACCTTGAAAAGTTATTATCACTAAGTGAATACGAATCATCACTCGATGAATAACGGATTACGCTGAATAAATACCACCTAAGATCACAGCCCGGTTAGCGCCCGTGACAGAAGGTACATTGCCTGATTTTTGATGGACAGTTCGGTAAGCCAGCCAAGCAAATGCTGCGGCTTCTACAGAGTCGGGATCGATAGCAAGTTCAGCCGTACTGCAGACAGTTACTGCTGGAAGTTCCTTGCCTAATAACTGCATTAATTGTTTGTTATGAACACCACCACCACAGACATAAAGTCCTTGTGTATTGTTGGCATATTGCTTAACAGCATCGGTAATACTTGTGACAGTTAAAGATAATAGCGTAGCTTGGATATCGACAATATCGATAGGTTGAGCAAACTGATCTAGTTGGGCCTGCAACCAAGCCAGATTAAAATATTCACGACCAGTGCTTTTCGGAATGGCTTTGCTAAAGTATGAGTCAGTGAGCATTTGCTGCAATAAAGCTGGGCTTGATTGACCACTCGCAGCCCATTCGCCGTCCCGATCATAAGCTTGGCCCAGATGACGTTCTATCCAAGCATCCATTAAGCCATTACCTGGACCGGTATCAAAACCAATCACGGCCAGCTTGGGCTCTAATAATGTTGCATTGGCGATACCGCCAATATTGAGGATAAGTCGAGTCTGTTTCGGTGTTGAAAATAAGGCTTGATGAAAAGCCGGAACAAGAGGTGCTCCTTGACCTGAAGCAGCAATGTCACGCTGTCGAAAATCAGCAACTGTCGTAATTCCTGACAGTTCTGCAATGACACTTGGATTACCGATTTGCAAGCTAAATGGCAGCTCATCTTCTGGTGCGTGATACACCGTATGGCCATGACTTCCAATTGCATTAATATCATTATGCGAGATGCCCTGGCGTGACAGTAAATCATCAACGGCATGTGCAATAAACTGCCCCAAAGCAACATCAAGCGTACCAAACTCTTTTAAATCACAGTGCTGCTTAACAATCAAACGTTGTAATAAAACATGCAAAGATGGTGGGAAAGGAAGGGTGATAGCAGCAATAACCGCAAAATCATTATTGCCCTTGATATCAACCAATGCTACATCGACACCATCCAAACTGGTTCCAGACATAATGCCAAGATAATATGCCATTTTAGTATCTAGTCGCCTGCAGCAATGTTTGTTTCTTGTAAGGCATCTAATTGTGCAAGGAAAGGGGTAGCCTGTTCTTTAAAATCAGTTTGATACTTTTTAGGTAAGGGTTGCGCCTTAGGTAAAGCTACGGTCAAAGGGTTACGGTGAACACCGTTAACGCGAAACTCATAATGCAAATGGGGGCCTGTTGCTAACCCACTACTACCTATATAGCCAATGGTTTGGCCTTGTCTAACACGTTGCCCAGTTCTCATGCCTTTTTTGTAACGTGACATATGAGCATAGAGTGTTGTGTATTTACCGCCATGGGACAAAATAACAGTTCGACCATAACCACCTTTAGTGCCTTTAAAAGCGACTTTACCATCTCCTGTTGCCAAAATAGGTGTGCCTGTCTTGGCGGCGTAATCAACACCGCGATGAGGGCGATTTGTCTTTAGAACTGGGTGTTTCCTATTAGGGTTAAACCGTGAGCTGATTCGAGATAACGGAACGGGTGTACGAGTAAAAGTCTTACGCATACTGTGACCTTCGGGAGAATAATATTGGCCACGGCCCTCTGAATCGGTAAAACGAATCGCACGGAATGTTTTGCCTCTATTGGTAAATTCAGCAGCTAAAATTTCACCATCACCAATTTTTTCATCATCTAGAAAGTGCTCATCGTAGATGAGTTTAAATCGATCGCCTTTACGTAAATCGAGTGCAAAATCAATATCCCAACCAAAAATATACGCCATCTCCATGATGACTTTGTCAGATAAACCAGCAGTTAAACCGGAGAGAAATAGTGAGTTTTCAATTTCGCCAGTAACTTGTTGCTGTCTTACGTCGACATCACGTGTCACCATTTTTGCCTCATACCCCATTTCTAACTTATCTACGTAAAAAGTCTCTAAGGGATTTAATACGATTTTCAAGGCTTCGAGCGATTTACCATCTTCTTCGCCTGGCAAGGTTCCTAGGTGGATAGTTTGACCAGGTTTAAGATTAAGTAAGGGTTTGATGGCATCTTTTTCTAGTTGAGTGATGTTATAAACATCTCGAGCCGTTAGTCCGGATCGTGGAAAGATCAATGACAGATTATCACCGGCTTTAACAATAATTTCTTCCCAATTAAAGTCAGGTGCATTCTGTTGTGTATCAGTAACGTGTGTTTGTTCACTGGCGGTGACTTCTGCTTGCTGTAGTGCAGTTTCCGTTTCAGTAGAAAGCGCTGTATTGATAACAGGCGGAACAGTTTCTGGGCGGTAACTTGTTTTAACTTGTTCTGTTGCAGGCAAGCCAGGCAAGTCAATGACATTTGAATGCAAAGTCATTGATCCTGTACCTTCATCATTAGAGCCGATAAAGCCAGTCGATGAAAAAACAATAACGCCTAATATAATGAAGTGGGCAAGATAACGGTAACGAGTGAAGTAATTCACCGAATCTGAAAAAATGGCATTGTGCTTAGAGGAACGTACTAATCGGTTTCGCTTCATCAAAAACTCTAAAGTTGGTACGGAATTAGCTTCACATTCTCTCAGTATTTCTAACTTAATGGAAGCCTTCATTCAGGTCGGGTGTGATACTATTCGCGCCAAAGAATTTCAAATTTGGAGAAAAATATGGTTCCTGTGCAAGCAGCGATGGCTGAAATACGTCGAGGAGCAGAAGAGATATTAGTTGAAGCAGAACTAATTGAAAAGCTAGAAACCGGTCGACCTCTTCGTATTAAAGCGGGTTTTGACCCTACGGCACCTGATTTGCATCTAGGGCATACAGTCTTGCTCAACAAATTAAAACAGTTCCAAGATTTAGGTCATGACATTCTATTCTTAATAGGCGATTTTACGGGCATGATTGGCGATCCAACAGGGAAAAACGTCACGCGCAAACCATTAACACCAGAACAAGTACAAGAAAATGCCAAATCGTATCAAGAGCAAGTCTTCAAAATTCTTGATCCAGAAAAAACAACCGTTGTTTTCAATTCACATTGGATGAACGCGATGTCGTCAGCAGACATGATTCGCTTAGCCTCCAACCATACCGTAGCGAGAATGCTAGAACGTGATGACTTCGATAAGCGATATAAAGGTGGTCAACCAATCGCCATTCATGAATTCCTCTATCCCTTAATACAAGGTTACGACTCAGTAGAATTAAATGCTGATGTTGAATTGGGTGGTACAGATCAAAAATTTAACTTATTAATGGGTCGAGAATTACAAAAAGCCTACGGTAAACCCCAGCAGTCGATTTTGACGATGCCAATTTTAGAAGGGTTAGATGGCGTACAAAAAATGTCGAAATCTTTGGGCAACTATATAGGTATAAATGATTCACCAAAAGATATCTTCGGCAAAATCATGTCAATTTCAGATGATCTTATGTGGCGCTATATTGATTTACTCAGCTTTCGGACTGTGCCAGAAATTCAACAATGGCGTGATGATGTAGCTACCGGCCGTAATCCAATCGAAATCAAAAAAGACTTCGCTCAAGAAATTGTGGCACGTTTTAACGATAAAGAAACGGGGCAGCAAGCGCGTGATGGGTTTGAGGATCAATTTAAAAAAGGCGAAATGCCAGAAGATATTCCTGAAATAACATTAACAACAGATAAAGATGGGATTCCTATTGCCAATGTATTGAAGGATGCCGGACTGACAAGCAGTACTTCTGATGCCATGAGAATGCTCAAACAAGGTGCTGTTAAAATAGATAGTCAGAAAATAGACGATAAAAGTCTAATCATTCTGAAAGGTGAGCAACATATTTTCCAAGTGGGAAAGCGGAAATATGCAAAGGTTTCAGTTGCTTAAAAACCTGACAAGATCGACAAACAAATTAACTGTCATAATATTGTAATAACAGATTGACAGTCCAGTGAGAGGCTGTATAATTCTCGCTTCTTTGTAGCAGACATGACGTTGCGACAAAGCGCTCTTTAAAAAAATAATATCAAGTAATCTATGTGGATACTTGCATTGGGTCATTCTTACAAAAAGAACCGATG
>JABGUA010000174.1 GCA_018646825.1 Piscirickettsiaceae bacterium | reverse complement strand
CTAATGCCGTGGTTGGTTCATCAGCAATAAGTAGCTCTGGTTCGCCTGCTAATGCAATGGCAATCATCACTCGCTGCTTCATGCCTCCTGATAGTTGGTGAGGGTAAGCTTTGATTCTTTGTTCTGGATCCGGGATCCCAACCGAAGACAGTAGCTGAATAACCCGGTCTTGTAATGCTTGGCCTTGTATATCAAAATGCCATTGTAGTGCTTCGCCAATTTGTTGCTCGACAGACAGAACTGGATTTAATGAACTTTGTGGTTCTTGAAAAATCATGGCTATTCGGCGGCCACGAATATGTTCCATTTCAGCTTCAGATAAGCTCAGTAGATCTTGGCCCGCCAATTCAATTTTTCCAGAGACAATACGACTCACTGGTTGTGGGTGTAAGCGTAGCAATGACAATGCAGTCATTGATTTTCCACAACCTGATTCACCTAATAGTGCAAATGTTTGGCCTTTTTCGACATTGAAACTCACACCATCGACTGGCTTAATCGGTTTCGATTGAGAACCGATATGTGTCGTCAGTTGATGGACTTTCAGCAATGTCGTCATGCGATTTTTTGTGACCGAGGATCAAAAGCATCTCGAACAACATCGGCAAATAAATTGGCAGCGAGTACCAAAACAAACATGAAGATGAACGCAGCCGATAGAGACCACCAAACAACTGGATCTCGTGCCATTTCAAGTCGGGCGCTGTTAATCATATTGCCCCAACTGATCATGGATGGATCAACACCAACGCCAACGTAAGATAAGACAGCTTCAGCAAGAACCAAACCGCTAAAGTCCAACACGACTGCAATCATGACGATATGCATCAGATTTGGCATGATATGGCGATGCAAAATACTAAAGTTGCTGGTACCTAATGCCCGTGATGCAAGGACGTACTCTGTTTCACGTAATTTCAGTGTTTCGCCGCGTAAGATGCGACAAAGTCCTGTCCAGCTTGTCACTCCTAAGATAATACAAAGGAACAATAGCCGCATATCCGCACGTTCAGCGATAGTGACAAAATTTTCTGGATGATTATTCATATAAACTTGTAACATTAGTACTGCTGCTGCTATCAGTAAGACACCCGGAATAGAGTTAAGCGTAGTGTAAATGTATTGAATGACATCATCGATCCAACCTCTAAAGTAACCCGCTGCAATACCCAAAGAAACAGCTAGCGGCAACATGACTAATGTCGTTAATGTGCCAATGACAAGCCCTGTTCGAATGCTCTTTAATGATTGGTATAAAACGTCCTGCCCGACCTTATCCGTCCCTAAAACATGATAATCAAGACTTAAGGCGGCCGTATTCCATGCTATGAAGGCAATGAGCCACAACATAAATAACACCGTCCGCAATGGGTATGCTGATTGGCCTGATAATATTGTTACCGCTTGCGCACGCCAAGTGACATTTCGTCGTGTTGCTAGCATGAAGGTAAAGGCGATAGCCAATATAAACCACACTAGTGTGGCTTTGCTAGTACTGCTAATAACTGTGTGTTTTATATCTGCCCATTTATCCTGATCAGAGGCAAGGTGGGCACCCGCATATTTTAATTTGGCGTAATCATAATGCAGTTTTGTTTTGTCAATTTGCTGCATTTCTTTAACAAAAGAACGGGTTGCAAAAGGCGCTGAATAGGTTTTTTCCACTTGTTCTCGTAGCGGCATGATGACCAAATCCAATACTGCGAGCACCTCAGTTGCGTAATGCTGTTTATCAGATGATTTATTATTTTCAACTGCCAACCGAAAATGAACCGAATCCAATAAACCAACCACAACGTAGCAGAGTAGGATCATCAGTGATATCACGCCACGTTTACGCTGCAATACCAATTTCCATGGTGCTGTCATATGTGGTTGTTTTCGGATATAAAGAACAGCAACAATGATCACTGCTAATAGCAGATAGATCAGGATATCAGTCCAGAGAAAAACAGGTAGGAAAGGAAGAGATGACATAAATTAGTGTGACAGTGCTGAGATATCCACTTTCAGTTCTTTGGGTAATGAAAATTCGACTTTTTCGGGTCGGCCATCCAATTCGTTCACTTGTGTGACACCCAATTCCTTCAATCGTTCAACAACATTCTGGACTAGTAATTCTGGTGCTGATGCTCCGGCCGTTAATCCGACAATTGATACCTTGTTCAACCAGTTTGGGTTAATCTCTTGGGCGTTATCTATTAAGTATGCTGTCGTGTTTAATTTATCTGACAATTCGCGAAGGCGATTAGAATTAGAGCTATTTTTTGAACCAACGACCATGACGACATCACACAGTGCTGCAAGGTTTTTCACCGCATCTTGGCGGTTTTGAGTAGCGTAACAAATGTCATCTTTACGCGGCCCTTCTATTTTTGGAAAGTGCGATCTTAGCGCATCGATCACCATTGATGTGTCATCAACAGATAATGTTGTTTGCGTCACAAAAGCCAAATCATTTGGATTTTTAACGGTTAATTTAGCCACGTCTTCTGGCGTTTCGACCAAATAAATACCACCTTGTTCTGAGGTATATTGGCCCATTGTACCCTCAACTTCAGGGTGGCCTACATGGCCAATCAATATACATTCCTTGCCTTGTTTTTCGAATTTAGCCACTTCCATATGTACTTTCGTTACCAATGGACAGGTCGCATCAAAGACATTCAGCCCTCGCTGCATTCCTTGTTCTTGCACTTGTTTTGACACGCCGTGGGCACTGAAAATCAAAATACTATTATCAGGGACTTCGTCGACTTCATCGACAAATACCGCCCCTTTTTTCTTCAGGTCATCAACAACAAAACGGTTATGGACGACTTCATGGCGAACATAAATTGGTGCCCCAAACAATTTAATTGCTCTCTCAACAATCTCAATTGCACGGTCAACGCCAGCGCAGAACCCTCTTGGATTGGCAAGTAATAACTCCATTAAAGCACTGCCTTAGGATATGAGCCTAAAACTCGACACATTGATGATGCTTGTTCTAATTTTTCTAATGCCAATGCGATAGCGGCATCATCACGGTGGCCTTCTATATCAATAAAAAAGACGTATTCCCACATACCTTTTCGTGAGGGACGAGATTCTATTCTTGACATAGTAATGCCACTTTTTGCTAACGGTTCTAGCAAACTATGTAATGCACCGGGTTGGTTTTTTGTCGACACGAGCAAGGCTGTTTTATCCTCACCGGATGGGCCAATATCTTGGCGACCAATGACAAGGAAACGCGTTGTGTTATCAGCTTGATCTTCAATATTACTTGCCAATGTTTCTAACTGATAAATCTCTGCTGCCCGATTTGCCGCAATCGCTGCAGCATGGGGTTCCCCCGCTACTTTTTTCGCCGCTTCTGAATTGCTGCTCACTGGGATTTGCTCACAATCAGCACAATGAGTAGCTAACCATTGCCGGCATTGTGCTAAAGCCTGAGGATGGCCATAAATCTTTTTAACATTATCTAACTGTGTTTCTTTGCTCAGTAGATAATGATGAATCCGCAATGAGACTTCGCCATTGATTTTAAGTGGCGTATTAATAAACTCATCTAGCGTGTGCGTCACCATACCTTCAGTTGAGTTTTCAACAGGTACCACACCATAACTGGCATTGCCTACTTCAACTTCGTGAAACACATCAGCAATGGTGGGGAATGGCTTGGGTTCGACCGATCCGCCGAACTGCTTTAATGCCGCCGCTTGGGTAAATGAGCCTTCTGGTCCAAGATATGCAACTTGCAATGGTTTCTCCGCAGCCAGGCAAGCTGACATAATTTCTCGGAATAATCGGGCAACTTCTTTGGGGTCTAATGGGCCTTGATTACGCGCCATAACTTGGCGTAACACCATCGCTTCGCGCTCTGGCCGATAAAAATCGGTTTGTTCACCGTTCGCTATTTTAATTCGCGCCACTTCTTGCGCCATATCAGCACGCTGGTTGAGTAAGGCTTGAACTTGCAGATCGATCTCGTCTATCTGTTGTCGAATAGCTTGCAAGGCTTG
>JABGUA010000250.1 GCA_018646825.1 Piscirickettsiaceae bacterium | reverse complement strand
CACTGCGCGTGACTAAGATAGCCTTGATATCGAGCTGTTTAATCAGTTGCTGTGCTTTGTCGATCAAGTCGGCTTCTGATGTAACTTTGCCGACAACAGCTTCGAACTCCGTCATATTGGGCGTGATTAGGTCTGCGCCACGGTACTTCTCAAAATCAGTCCCTTTCGGATCGACTAAGATGGGTACATCATGTTGCTTGGCTAAATTAATCCAATATTGTGGATCAGTGAGTGTGCCCTTGTTGTAGTCTGATAAAACCAATATTTTTGATTCAGTTAACAAGGGTTCGGCAATCGGTTTTAAGGCTTGCCATTCTTGTTCTTCAAATAGCTTCTCAAAATCCATCCGGAGCAATTGCTGTTGATTACTGATCACGCGCCGCTTGATAATAGTGTCTCGGTTTTGGGCACGATGAAATGCACATTTGACGCCTACCGAATTAAGGCGTTGCTCTAGAGTATCCGCTGCGGTGTCTTGTCCTGTAATACCACTTATTTTGCAGTTAGCACCGAGTGAGGCGATATTCATCGCGACATTGGCTGCGCCGCCGGGCAGGTCTTCTACACGTTCTACATTGACTACGGGCACAGGGGCTTCCGGTGAAATCCGGTTCGCTTTACCATGATAAAAACTATCTAACATCACGTCACCGATAACGAGTACTTGATGGCCTTGTAGGTTTGGGAAAGTGGGTTTCATAAGGGCTATTTGTTGCCTTTGAACTAAGGTGGAAAACGTTTATTGTGCTTGTAAAAGTCCATCAAGTCTATGCCAGACCGTTTCAGCACTGATCTCTGCCATGCAAACTGGCTCGCGGTTGATTGCTTCTGGTTTTGGACAGGTTCTTTTATAGCAAGGCGCACAACTCAACTCACTCACAATATGATGTTGGTTCTCGCCGACTGTACCAATTAGTTGTGTGGCTGTGGAACCATAAATCGTTTGGGCGGGTAAACCTGCCACCGCTGCAAGATGGGCTAAACCGGTATCACTACATACCGCGCCTTTGGCTCTATGTGCTAAGGCTGCGACTTCATTTAATGATAACCGGGGTAAGGCGTAGGCCTGTTCACTGATGGCAGCGATAGCTTGAGCACGCTGATATTCTTCATCATTACCACAGGGTAATAAGACGCTGTAGCCTTGCTCTACTGCTTTTGCAACCAATTGTTGCCATGACGCTAGCGGCCATAATTTACTCAGCCAACTGGCATTGTGTACAAAAATTAAAACTTTTTCTGGTAAGTCAAAGTCGAGTTTGGGTAAGTCATACTGTGAAAAGTCGGTGCCATAATTGGGTGGGGAATCAGGCAGTGCATAGTTCAATGCCTGCGACAAAATTTGTCTCATTCGGTCAATGGCATGTTGGCGTTCAGGTATCGCATAACGGTGTTTGTATGCCTTGTAGGCAAATTTCTCACGACAATAGCCTTTGTCTAGCCCATGGACATCACCATTGTAAAACCAAGAGACGGTGGCACTTTTCATATTATTTTGTAAATCAATAACGAGGTCGTAATCCCCTTGATTTAACTGTTGTTTGAAATCGCTAAATACACCGGCTCGCCATGTTTGTATAAAACTCTTCTTCCATTGTCTATGCGCGGTTGTAATGACATTTTTAACAGCAGGATGCCACAACGGGACGGCAGAGAAATTTTTATCGACAACCCAATCGAATTCAATACCCGGTATCGCATTGGCTGCGTCGGTCAATGCCGGTAAGGCGTGCATCAGATCGCCCATTGAGGTGAGTTTAATGATTAAGACGCGCATGAGAATCTACAGTTACGCTGCATTCACAATCAGGGGTTGTTCTTGATGTTGACGTAATATCTTCAAGAAAGCATCCGGATCTTTGATTTGAGTTAATTCACCTTCACGCGGGAAATATTTATCTTGCAAACGTGATAGCCAAAAGCGAAGTGCTGCGGCACGTAAGACTAAATTCCAATGGTTTGTCTCTGCCACTGTTAACGTGCGTTGTGCTGTGTAAGCCGACATCAAGGCTTGATAGCGGTTTGTTTCTAACATTCCTGATTCATTGATGCACCAATCATTAACTGTGACAGCCAAGTCATAAAGCAGGTATTCGTCACAGGCATAATAAAAGTCGATAATCCCCTTTAAGTCATCACCATCAAATAAGGCGTTGTCTCTGAATAAATCTGAGTGTGTTAAGCCTGAAGGTAAATTCAGCTGCGAATAATCTGATTGAAATGCGAGTTCTGCTGTCATTAAGTTGGCGGATTCCGCATCTAACTTTGATAACACGCGTTCCGCCATGCTTTGACGCCAGTTTGCACCACGTTCCGTTACTCTACGCCCTGTAAACTGTTGTCCAGCCACATGCATTTTGCCTAAAACGTCGCCGATTGCTTGGCATTGTGTAACCGTCGCAATGTCACTGATGCCTCTCCCATTTAAACGACCAACCAATGCTGCTGGCTTGCCTGATAAGGTTTTAAGGTAACGCCCTTGTGTATCTGCTTCTGGATGTGCTGATGGAATGCCGTGTTGATAGAAAAACGTCATGACGTCAAGAAAGTAATCCATCTCTTCAAAGTCATGTTGTTCGAATAAGGTCAATACAAATTGACCCTGTTCCGTCGTCACAAAGTAATTGGTATTTTCTATGCCGTCGCTGATGCCTTCGTAAGACACGAGGTTTCCCACGGCGTAATCGCTTAAAAACGCGACTAATTCAGTGCGCTCGACTTCTGTATAAACTGACATAAATAATTTAGGTTCTGGTTAATTTACCACTCAAGCAAGATCCAATTGGGGACCAGTAAGCCAGAATCGAGTTCATGTTGTGTGGTTTCTAAGGAACCATCGCCATCGGTATCCATTAGAAAATAAGGGCGACCAATTGTAGGTATAACTTTAATCATATATAGCTTGCCATTCACGCGATATTCTTGAATCGTGCGGTCTTGTTTTTGAATGATATTGATATCAGGCTCATCTATGCTCTCACCATCCCTTAAAGGTTCAGGAATCACGGGGGATTTCAGATAATCTGGTTCAGCCCAAACATTCGCTGACATTAATAATGCAACTGCGCATACAATAACGGACTTGTTAAACATAATATTGCTCCCTATCATTTCGTATAAAGATAGCATTTCCATTACGATGATTAAAGCAAACTCTACTCACTCTAACTGACAATGAAGACATCGCCTTATGACGCAATCTAGCCCTTTCATTCTTGTTGATGGTTCTTCGTACCTATACCGCGCCTATCATGCCATGCCCGAGCTCATGAATAGCCAGGGTAAATCGACTGGTACGACCTACGGTGTAGTCAATATGTTGCGCAAATTATTACGTGATTATAAGCCGAGTCATATTGCTGTTGTGTTTGACGCCAAAGGCAAAACTTTTCGCGATGACTTGTTTCCTGAATATAAAGCCAACCGGCCGCCGATGCCAGATGATTTGCGCGAACAAATTGCGCCGATTCATGCCATCGTCAAGGCAATGGGCCTGCCTCTACTGATGATCGACGGTGTTGAGGCCGATGATGTTATTGGTACTTTGGCACAACAAGCGACAGAACAAGGTATTGAAACCGTTATTTCAACCGGTGATAAAGATATGGCGCAGTTAGTTAATGAACATGTGACCTTAATTAACACCATGAGCAATACGATGACCGATGTGGCAGCCGTTCACGAAAAGTATGGTATCGCACCGAACCGCATTATTGATTACTTAGCCCTTATGGGTGATAAGGTCGACAATATTCCCGGCGTCCCCAGTGTTGGCCCTAAAACAGCAACTAAATTGTTGCAGCAATACGATAGCTTAGAAGGTGTGATTGCCCATGCTGATGAGGTTAAAGGTAAATTAGGAGAAAAACTGCGCGACACCGCACTGGCTCTCCCTTTATCTT
>JABGUA010000248.1 GCA_018646825.1 Piscirickettsiaceae bacterium | reverse complement strand
TTGTAATCGTTTGGATAGATGTCTTCATTTTGGGGAAAGAAAATAAAATCAATATCAGAAAGTAATTTTACATCTTGCTCAAAATTACGAGGATAACTATCTAAATCTTCGTTTGGCAAAAACTGAGATGGATTTACGAAAATGCTAACTATCACGAAATCACATTTTTTATGGGCTTCTTTCACCAAACTAAGATGACCTTCGTGCAAAAATCCCATCGTTGGCACAAAACCAATAATAAAGCCTTGTTGACGCCATTGCTTTACTTGCTGGCGCAACTGCGCAAGCGATGAGACTATTTCCATCAATATTGCTGTTCTGCTGTTGGAAATTGGCCAGATTTAACCGCTTGTACATAGTTCGTTACTGCACTTAGGATACTATCTGTTCCCTTTAGGAAGTTCTGGTTAAATTTCGGTGTGGGCTCGGGTGTAATACCCAACATGTCATACAACACTAAGACTTGGCCATCACAGTCTGCACCTGCACCAATGCCAATGACGGGAATAGCCACAGCTTCAGTGATCGCCTTACCTAAACTGGCTGGCACACATTCCAATACCAACATATCGGCACCAGCTTGCTGTAATTGTTGTGCTTGCTCGATTAAGACTTGTGCTTGTTCAGGCTCTCGACCTTGTACACGATAGCCGCCAAGACGATGGACTGATTGTGGTAATAAACCCAAATGTCCACAGACAGGAATGCCCCGCTCTGTTAGCTGTTTAACAATATCTAAAACAACGGGGCCACCTTCTAACTTGACCATTTGAGCACCGCCCTCGGCCATAAGACGGGCTGCATTGGCAATTGCTTGTTCTGTATTGGCATAACTCATAAATGGTAAGTCTGCGATAACAAATGCCCGATCAGTGCCACGAATGACGTTCTGGGTATGGTAAACAATATCGTTTACGGTCACGGGCAAGGTGCTTTCTTGGCCTTGAACAACCATACCTAATGAATCCCCCACCAATATCACTTCAACACCCGCTTGCTCTATCACAGCGCTAAAACTAGCATCATAAGCCGTCAATACCGCCATCTTATTGCCGTCTTTTTTCATTTGTCGACATTGCGTTAATGTTAGGCGGCTCATGTTATTTCTCTTTAACAGGCAAAGGGTTGTAGTAATGTCGCCCGCTGGTACATCTAGCGACTTGCTCAATTAAGTTCTCATAATCTTGCTCACTATCGACCAAATTAATTTGCTCGGCATTTACAATTAATAGCGGCGACGCTTCATAGTAATGAAAAAAGTCGGCATAACTTTCTGTCAGACGTTGTAAATAAGCATCTTCAATTCGCTGCTCATAGCCTATTCCACGTTGCGAAATTCTATTTTTGAGGACAGACATTGGCGCTTGTAAATAAATCACTAAATCTGGTACCCGGCTATGCATTGTGAGATTGTCATACACCATATTGTACAAAGCCAACTCGTCATCATCCAAGGTTATTTGGGCAAATAACCGATCTTTATCAATCATAAAGTCAGAAATTTGCAGATCATGAAACAAGTCGTCTTGTTGTAAGTTTTTGCTTAACTTTATCCGCTGCATCAGAAAGCTGAGCTGCGTCGGTAATGCTGATTGCTGGGGGTGAGTATAGAATTTTTCTAAGAATGGGTTTTGTTCTGGCTGTTCAAATAACGTCGTACCAGAAAAACTGTCTGCGAGCCGATTAACCAAATGGGTTTTTCCAACACCAATTGGGCCTTCAACTACAATATATTGTTGGGGTAAGCTTGTATTCATATTTCGTTCTTTTCTAGTCGCTCTAAACCATCTTGGGGACACAATGTCAGTAATTTTTCGATGTTACCAAACTTTGGAATAACCAGTTCAGGGGCTATTTCAGCTAAAGGATAAAGCACAAAAGCCCGTTCAGCTATGCCTTTATGTGGCACCTGCAAATGTTCTTCCTCGATCTGTTGCTGACCATACAATAAGATATCAAGGTCGAGTGTACGTTCACCCCAATGTCGCTGCTTTACACGGCCGTGTTGCTGTTCTATTTTCTGTAGATGATCCAACAAGTCATTTGGAGATAAATTAGTTTCTAATCCGACAACAGCATTAATGTAATCCGGCTGATCTTGTGGGCCCATCGGTGGGTTTTTATACAGCGATGATGCAGCGATAAGTTGTGTCTGTGGTAATTTGGCTAGCTCCTGTTGTGCTGATACCACTTGTATTTGTGGGTTGCCTAGATTACTGCCTAAACCAATATACGCCTTCATTATGCCTTATCAACTGCCTGCGTAGTATCCGCCACTTTTTTTACAGCTGGTTTACGTCTGCGGCGCCGTTTTTTCTTACTCTTAGGCTCTGGCGCTAAGGAATTGACCATTTTTTGTTGTTCAGGCTCTTCTGCAAACTGAAAATCTGTCCACCATTCCGCTAACTCTTCAAGGGGTTCTCCAGCATCAGAACGTAATAATAAAAAGTCATATCCTGCTCGAAACTTCGGATGCGTTAATAAACGGAAACCGCGTTTGCCCTGGCGCATGGTTAAACGAATCTGTAGTAACCAAATATCTCGGGTCACTAATGTAAATCGCTTTGGCACAGCGACGCGTTGTACCTGTTCAGAAATGACTTCGTTCGCCGCTCTTTGCAATGCTGGTATCACGGGTATCTTGTTATTTTGATAACGTTGCCAATGTTCTGATGTTGGCCCCCAGAGTATCGCAGCAAACAGAAATGCTGGGGTCACTGGTTTAGCTTCTTCTATACGCTTATCGGTATTTTCCAATGCTTTTGTTAATAGCTGTGCAGGGATACTATTTGGATCCTGAGCGATTAATCGGGCACTCTCTGGGAACAGATGATCAAATATGCCGTATTTAACGAGTAAATTATGCGTTTCTACCGCTTTACCGCTGAGATACAGCTTTAGTGTTTCATCAAATAAGCGGGCTGCAGGGATATCCAATAACAGCTTGGCCATCGCTGGAATATGAACTTCGGTCTCATCATCAAGATCTAGGCCTAATTTACCAACAAACCGTAGAGCACGTAGTAATCGAACGGGATCTTCTCGATAACGGGTCTCAACATCACCGATGAGCTTAATTTTTCCAGCTTGTAAGTCAGCAATACCCCCCGTGTAATCAACTATCGAAAAGTCACGAATATTGTAATATAAAGCATTAATTGTAAAATCTCGGCGCCAAGCATCTTGTTCTAATGTACCAAAAACATTGTCTTGTACAATTCGGCCTTGTTGATCAATATGCTGTTCTGCCTCTGGCGGAGCTCTAAAGGTTGCAACTTCAATCACATCACGGCCAAAGCCGACATGGACGAGCTTAAAGCGACGGCCAATTAATCGGCTTTTTCTAAATAATTTATGGACTTCCTCTGGTGAGGCATTGGTGGCAACATCGAAGTCTTTTGGTTCAAAGCCTAATAAAAGGTCTCTGACACAACCACCAACCAGATAAGCTTCATAGCCTGCGTCTTTCAAGCCATATAATACTTTTAAAGCTTGTGGGCTCACTTGTGCGCGTGACAGGCTATGCTGATCACGCGGGACAATCAAAGGTGATATTGGTTGCTCAGCCATATCTATTGCGTCGTTTTTAGCACGCCCGAAAATTTTATTTAAAGAAAACATTGCCGGCTATCATATCACGCTTGTTAGCTTAAACATCACTGAAAACCCTTATCATACCTAAGGCTTTACCTGTTGTAGGGCTATCTGAACAGGCTTAAACGATCTGCGATGAATATCAGTTACACCTAATTCCATTAATGCTTGTTGATGTTGTTGTGTTGGGTAGCCTTTGTGTTTAGCAAAACCATAGCCTGGATATTTAGCTTCCATTTCTACCATTTCACTATCTCTTGCTACTTTAGCAATGATTGATGCTGCAGCGATCGCTGGTTCCGACTGGTCGCCTTTAATGACCGTTGTGACGGGACAATTTAAATCCGGAGCTTGATTACCATCGACCAATGCCTCTGTTGGCATAATGCTAAGCCCTTCTACTGCTCGCTTCATTGCTAATAATGTTGCCTGCAGGATATTTATTTGGTCAATTTCTTCTGGCTCTGCCCGCCCTATCGCCCAAGCTAAAGCATGTTCTTTTATTAACGGTTCTAATCTTTCACGTTGCTTTGCGGTCAACTTTTTTGAGTCCGCTAATCCTACAATAGGCTTATTTGGATCTAGGATTACTGCGGCAGTGACGACAGCACCTGCTAAAGGGCCTCGTCCGACCTCATCAACACCGACAATGTAGCTCATTCTTATGCTTGCAACATTGCGATGATTTGTTGAGCAGCATTGTCTGCACCACCTGATGGGCCTAAAGCCGATAAGACTTGTTGACGTATCTCTTCTGCTACCACTTGTTGATCAGGCCTTGTTAAGCGATCTAGCAATTCTTCTTCTAAACGTTGGACTGTGACATCATCCTGTAAAATCTCGGTAACCAGCGCTTTCCCTGTCACAATATTGCATAGCCCAACATAGGGGATTCTGACCAGACGCCGCATAATTTTGTAGGTGGCAGGAGACACCCGATAACAAATAAAATGCGGGACGCCCAATAAAGCAATTTCTAATGTGACGGTACCAGAACAGGCGACAACGGCATCGCAAGCAGAGGTTAATTCATAGAAGTCACTTTCTATCACCTGAATAGGCACCCGTGATGAGGCCAAAATAGGGGCCAATGTGTCTCGGCTTAAACCTGGTGCCAATGGGACTACAATCTGGCTATCTGGATAGTGTTGTTGAACTCGTTCTGCCGCTTGAATCATCAACGGTAATAACACTTCAACTTCACTTCGTCGACTGCCAGGAAAGAGGCCTATTACTCTTTTATCGTGTTCTAAACCTATTTTTTCTTTAGCTTGACGTGTCGTTAAGGTTCTTTTAACGGCATCTACCAATGGGTGTCCTACACAATTGACCGGAACACCGGCTTGTTCATATATTGGGACTTCAAATGGGAATAGTACCAACATTTTGTTAACCACTCGCTGAATGGTTTTTACACGCCCTTTGCGCCATGCCCAGACTTTAGGGCTTATATAATAAGCGACTGGAATGCCCAGTTTCTTTGCTTCTTTAGCCAATTTCAAATTAAAACCGGGATAATCCACTAAAATTAATAGATCTGGCTGCTGGTTTTTTAAGAGTGCAACCATCTGGTTAAACACGCCTTTAAGGTGGCGATATTTTTTTAAAACTTCGACTAACCCCATTACGGCCAATTCTGAAAAGTCAATCGTGACGTTCATACCTGCAGCACGTAAATTGTCACCACCGATGCCGCTTATATTTAATTCAGGGGCTCGCTGTTTTAGTGCTGTTACTACTCTCGCTGCATGTGCATCACCCGATGCCTCGCCGACTACGACCATAATATTGGTATTCAAACTTATTATCCTTCACCAAAGCCGACAAGCTCTAAACCAAAGCCTGATAGGCCCGTTAATTTTGTCGGCGTGCCCATGACGCGCATTTTCTTAACTCCCAGATCCGCTAAAATTTGTGCACCAACGCCAAATGTCCTCATATCCCAACCCATTTTAGTTTGAGTCAGTGCATCGCCAAGATCTTGATGTTGATACAATTCTACTTTTTCAGCTAAGCGTTTATTCTGCTCAGGCTGTCGCAAGACCACTAATATTCCCTTACCCGCTTGCTGAATTTCCGTCATCACTTTCTCTAACGGCCAATGGATTGTGTCTCGTGTCGCACCTAATAAATCATTAAGCGGATCAGCCATGTGGACACGTACTAGCGTTTCTTCGTCTTGTTTTATCTCTCCTGCAACCAGTGCAATATGGACTTGGCCGTTTACGGTATCCTGGAAACTATAAAGCTCAAAGTCACCTTGCGCCGTTGGCATATGACACTGCGAAAGTCGTTGTACGGTCATTTCGTTTTCTAGGCGATAGCTAATCAAATCGGCAATAGTGCCTATTTTTAATTCATGCGTTTGTGCAAATTTTTCTAGGTCTGGCCTTCTTGCCATGCTGCCATCCTCATTTAAGATTTCAACAATCACTGCAGCCGGTGTCTTTCCTGATAGTTGCGCTAAATCGCAGCCTGCTTCCGTATGCCCTGCTCGTGTTAAGACGCCACCAAGCTGAGCTTTTAACGGAAAAATATGTCCTGGTTGTACTACGTCCTCAGGCTTTGCATCTACACCCACTGCCGCTTGGATCGTCAATGCCCGATCTGTAGCAGAAATACCCGTTGTTACCCCTTCTGCAGCCTCAATCGACACTGTGAAATTGGTTGAATAAGCGGCCTGATTATCTGACACCATCAAAGGCAATCTTAATTGCTTACAACGCTGTTCTGTTAAGGTCAAACAAATCAAACCACGGCCAAATCGCGCCATAAAATTAATCGCTTCTGGTGTGATGCATTCAGCAGCCATTACAAGATCGCCTTCATTCTCGCGATCTTCATCATCAATAATGATGACCATTTTCCCTTGCTTGAAATCATCAATAATTTCAGCCGTTGTATTTAATTTCATTATTTTACAAACCCATGTTTTAACAATGTTTCGTGCGTAATACCTGTTTGTTCTTGCGGTAATAACCGCTCTAAATAACGGGCAATCAAATCGACTTCCAAATTGACTTTGCTGCCAATTTGATATGTTTTGATTATTGTTTCTTCTAGTGTGTGCGGGATAATATTGACTTCAAACCAGTTGTCCATCGCGTTATTTACGGTCAAACTCGTGCCATCAACGCAAATCGCACCTTTTTCAGCGATATAACGTTCTAGGCCTGCTGGGACTGTAAACCTAAATTTAATAGAGCGCGCTGACGCTTCTCGCAGGATACAATCACCTAAACCGTCAACATGGCCACTGACAAAATGTCCGCCCAACCGATCTCCAACAGCGAGCGCTTTTTCTAAATTCACCTCAGAACCATTTTTTAATGTTCCTAAGCTACTTCGTTCTAACGTTTCGCGTGAGACGTCGAAACTTAGTGTATCCCCCGCTATTTGTACAAC
The DNA here is from genome assembly GCA_018646825.1 of Piscirickettsiaceae bacterium. Taxonomy (GTDB): domain Bacteria; phylum Pseudomonadota; class Gammaproteobacteria; order Nitrosococcales; family Methylophagaceae. The sequence goes on along the minus strand of JABGUA010000248.1, from coordinate 5,576 downwards.
GGTTAGACACACACCATTAATTGCGATGCTATCTCCTAAAATCACATCGGATAAATCTAGTTGTTCCATCGCAACATCAAGCCTTACATCGCCGCCTTTAGCGTCAATGGCTTGAATTTTTCCTAAAGCGGCGATTATGCCCGTAAACATGGTCTTATCCTCGTTTCTTGTTTTAGTGTTGTGGCGTATGTGGTATTGCAGTGATACGCCAATCGCCGCCCACTGCCCGTATATCAGTTATTGTTAAATCCATACACCCAGCCATCGTCTGTAATGCTGGTAAATGTAATAAGCCTTTTGCACTATCACCCATAATCTTCGGTGCCATGTAAATGACTAACTCGTCAATTAAACCAGCTGTCAACATTGCACCATTTAAAATAGCACCTGCTTCGATTAATACATCATTGATGTTACGTTGGGCCAAGTTTGCCATCAATTGCGTTAAATCAACATGACCCTGCACGGCTTCTAGCCTGATGCTTGCAATATCTTCTCGCTGTATATGGCTTGTTGTCGCAATTAGAACCTCACCATCTGTACTGAGGATATTGGCATCGCTCGCTATTTTGAATTGACTGTCCACCACAACTTTTAATGGTTGGCGAATTGCTTGTCCTTCTGGGTACCATTGCTCAGGGCGGACTGTCATTTGAGGGTCGTCAGCTAGCACAGTACCAATGCCGGTGACTATTGCACCACTTTGTGCTCTTAACTTTTGAACATCTTGCCTAGCTTCAACACCTGTTATCCACTGACTTTCGCCGGAAGCCATTGCTGTTCTGCCATCTAAGCTCATTGCTATTTTACTACGGGTGTAAGGTCTTTTTTGTCTCATGCGCTGACAAAAACCGCGGTTTAAGTCCTCGGCTTGTTGCTCTAATACACCGGTTGTGACTTCAATACCTGCTTGTTGTAACTTTTTAACCCCTTGTCCTGCGACAAGCGGATTAGGATCGATCATAGCAATATACGCTCGCTTGATACCCGCTTCAATTAAAGCATCTGCGCACGGTGGCGTACGTCCCGTGTGACTACACGGTTCCAGTGTGATATAGCAATCTGCACCTTGTGCTCCAGACGCATCAAGCCTATTAAGCGCGTTTATTTCAGCATGTGGTTGGCCGGCTCTCTGATGCCAACCTTCAGCAATTATTTCGCCATCTTTTACGATAACGCAACCAACACGAGGATTGGGTGCTGTGGTGTAAAGGCCCCGCTCTGCTAGTGTCAAAGCACGGGCCATCATCAATTCATGAGACATTAGCTTTCGTTTTTGCGCGCTTCACATTTTGGACAGCGGTGAGTGTCACTCTCGATTATCCAGCCAATTTGTTCTGCTTCTGTCAGAGATCCTTCATACCACGCTCTGCCATCGGTGACTATTCTACCACCCTCATCACCACGTTCAGAGTTACGCTGCTGCTCTATATAACGGATCCCTTGCGGGTTACAGGTATCACAAAACACAATGACTTGTAGCATGTTGTTTAATCCTTCTTTGCCGGTTCTGACGTACTTTCCATTCGTTCAATCTCTTCACGAAAAGCATTGACGTCTTGAAAGCTGCGATAGACCGATGCAAAACGGACATAGGCCACTTCATCCAGTTCACGTAATGCATCCATCACCCAATCTCCTACTAAGCGGCTAGCCACTTCCCTTTCACCTGTCGCTCTTAGGCGATGGATAATCCCTTTGACAGCACTGTCAACGGCATCAATACTGACAGGGCGCTTTTCTAAAGCTCTTAGGAAGCCGGCCCGGAGCTTATCTTCATCAAATAAGGCTCTTGACTCGTCACGCTTAATTAAACGCGGTAAGGTTAATTCAGCCGTCTCATAGGTCGTAAAACGTTCATTACATTCTGTACATGTACGACGACGGCGAATCGAATCTGCTTCTGCAGACAGACGCGAATCGATTACCTTTGAGTCATCAGCACCACAAAAGGGACAACGCATACACTACAATCCTTGGTTCTGAATGTACATCATTGCACAAACACCATTTTTAGCTAAGTTAACGGCCATTAAACCGTCGCTCGTAACCCATAGAATCTGACTTTATTGCCTGAGTTCTGATTATGAGTAAACAGGGTGAGTTTGGCAAATGGCTTTGACTTGCTCTTTGACTGTCTCAATCACAGTTTCATCACCGCCACTACCAATAACATCACACATCCAACCTGCTAATTCTTTACAGTCTTGTTCGTTAAAACCGCGTGTTGTCACTGCCGGTGTACCAACACGAATACCTGATGTGACAAAAGGTGATTGCGGATCATTTGGTACAGCATTTTTATTCACTGTAATGAAAGCATTACCCAACCATGCATCGACATCTTTACCTGTTAAGCCGGCCTCAATAAAGCTGACTAAGAACAAATGATCATCGGTGCCTTTTGACACAACATCATAACCCCGTGCCATAAAGACACTGGCCATTGCTTGGGCATTTTTGATCACTTGTTGCTGATATGTTTTAAACTCTGGCAGCATCGCTTCTTTAAAAGACACCGCTTTTGCTGCAATGACATGCATCAAAGGGCCACCCTGAAAACCAGGAAAAACGGCTGAGTTTAATTTTTTCTCGATCTCTGCATTGGCTTTAGCCAAAATCAAACCACCACGAGGCCCACGTAATGTCTTATGGGTCGTTGTTGTTGTGACATCAGCAATTTGTACTGGGTTGGGATACAGTCCGGCTGCGACCAAACCAGCAACATGGGCCATATCAACTAATAAGAAAGCGCCAACTGAATCAGCGATATCTCTGAAACGTTGCCAATCAATCACACGCGAATAAGCTGAAAAGCCGGCTACAACCATTTTAGGTTGATGCTCTTTCGCTAAGGCAGCGACTTCATCGTAATCAATTTCACCGGTTTCAGTATTAATACCATAGGACACTGAATTGTATATTTTCCCTGACGCACTCACTTTCGAACCATGCGTTAAATGACCACCATGCGCTAAGCTCATCCCTAGGATGGTATCGCCTGGTTGTAATAGACCCAAGTAAACAGCGGCATTAGCTTGTGAGCCAGAATGCGGTTGTACATTGGCATAATCAGCACCAAATAATGTTTTAGCCCGATCAATAGCTAACTGTTCTGCTTGATCAACATATTCACAGCCACCGTAGTAGCGTTTGCCAGGGTAACCTTCTGCATATTTATTGGTTAATAATGAGCCCTGTGCTTCCATTACACGTGGGCTGGTGTAATTTTCGGATGCGATAAGCTCAATATGATCTTCTTGGCGTTGATTTTCAGACTCAATCGCAGCAAAAAGTTCATCATCAAAACCAGCGATGGTCATGTTTTTCTTGTACACAGACGTCCCCTGCTTCTACAGTAAAATAATGCGCTATTCTAACTTATCTCTTTGCCGTTCATCTATGGCACACTAGTTGTTTTATCAACGTAACAATGGAAAATAAAAGCGATGACTGTATCGATTATTGGAATTGGCCTGATGGGACAAGCATTAGGAGAGCGATTATTAGATCAGCAACAGCCGTTAATTGTATTCAATCGTAGTTCAGATAAAACGGTCAAACTGGCACAACAAGGCGCTTCGATCGCATCTTCTGCGCAACAGGCCGTCTCTGACAGCGAGATATGTTTGTTGTTTTTAAGTGATGCAACAGCCATTAATTCAGTACTAGACACGATAAAACCTGATTGCTTCAATGGCAAAATCATCATCCAAATGGGGACTATTGCCCCGAACGAATCACGGGGTATTTCTGACCGTTTAACAGCCCTTGGTGGTCGGTATTTAGAATGTCCCGTTCTTGGTAGTTTGCCTGAAGCCCGCGCGGGTACTTTAATCTTGATGGCAGCAGGAGATAGAGCTGTTTTTGATGCCGCTTTCCCCTTGCTTAACATTATCGGGTCATCACCTAAATACTTTGGTGACACAGGACAAGGTTCAACAGTAAAACTTGCTATGAATCAATTAATTGCAGGGTTAACCTCAAGCTTTGCTTTAAGTCTTGCCTTGGTTGAGAAAGAAGGCGTTAATGTCGAACAGTTTATGTCGGTCGTTCGGGACAGCGCACTCTATGCACCGACGTTTGATAAGAAGCTCGATCGAATGCTGTCAGGTGACTTTAGTAACCCAAACTTCCCGACTAAACATCTTTCGAAAGACACTCTTTTATTCTTAGACGTTGCCAAGCAACTGGCACTCGATACTAGTGCACTAGAAGGTATTTCGGCCCTATTAGATCGCACGTTAGCTAAAGGCCTAGCTAATACTGACTATTCTGCAATTTATGCGGGTGTTAAATCGGATGATTAAAGGCTAAACAAGTCACGTTGAATAATGGTTTCGTTCCGATCTGGACCCGTAGAGATAATATCAATTGGCACGCCGGCTAAGCTTTCTACTTTTTCAATATACGCTTGTGCATTAATCGGAAGGTCATCAAAATTAGTGACTCCGAATGTTGTTTCAGTCCAGCCTGGCATATCAATATAAACAGGCTTACAACCTTCGAACTCATCGGCACTTAATGGTAAGACATCGACAGCTTGACCATCACGTTCATATGACACACATAAGCGAATCGTTTCTAAACCATCCAACACATCTAATTTCGTTAAACATAGCCCTGTAATACTACTGACCCAGCAAGCCCGGTTCAACGCGACCATATCTAACCAACCACAACGACGTCCGCGGCCGGTTGTTGCACCAACTTCATGGCCTTTATCGGCTAAATATTGACCAATTTCATTGACTGAGCCATCTGCATCTAATAATTCAGAAGGAAATGGTCCCGCACCGACGCGTGTTGCATACGCTTTAGTAATACCAAGTACATAATCAATATGACAAGGCCCTACACCCGAACCTGCGGCACTTCCACCCGCGGTGGTATTAGATGATGTAACGTAAGGATAGGTCCCATGATCGATATCTAACAAGGCACCTTGTGCACCTTCGAACATCACGTTATCGCCTGCTTTTGAATATTGCTGCAATAGGTGTGGAATATCAGCAATCAAAGGTAATAACACATCGCGCATTGCTAACGTTTCATCACGGATTTGTTCGAAATTCACTGGCGAAGATTGGTAATAATTAATCAATGAGAAGTTATGGAATGCCATGACCTCCTCAAGCTTGGTCACAAAGGAAGCTTCGTCAATCAAGTCGCCTAAGCGTAAGCCGCGACGAGCGACTTTATCTTCATAGGCTGGACCAATACCGCGGCCTGTTGTACCGATAGCTGATTTACCCCGACGTCTCTCGCGTGCTTGGTCTAAAGCTACGTGATAAGGCAAAATTAAAGGACAAGCGGCACTGATTTTTAAACGGTCACGAACCGGAATACCCGTGGCTTCAAGTTCGTTCATTTCTTTAAGTAATGCTTCCGGACATAGCACAACGCCATTACCAATTAAACACTGAACATGTTCGCGTAAAATGCCTGAAGGAATCAAATGTAATACGGTTTTCTTACCATCAATAACTAAGGTATGGCCTGCATTATGGCCACCTTGGAATCGGACGACGGCTGAGACATTATCTGTCAATAAATCAACCAGCTTACCTTTGCCT
>JABGUA010000184.1 GCA_018646825.1 Piscirickettsiaceae bacterium | reverse complement strand
TAAAGGCCACGGGAAATCCGAGTAGTAATAATAGAAACAACACGGCAAACATGACCAAAGCCCAAACTTCCATTAATTAGGCTCCTGATCGCTTAGTTTGAGCATATTTCTGAGTAGTTCGGCGATGCCCTGCAAAATGATTAAGCCGAAGGCGATAAGAATGCTACCTTTTAGTAGATAGCGATGGGGTAAGCCGCCGGGATCTGGTGAACCTTCTTTATAATAAAAGGCATTTTCCACAAATGGCCATGTTGTTGTTAGAACCAATATGCAAAATGGCATTAGAAAAAATAAGATGCCAAAAATATTAATCAATGCCCGATGTCGGTCCGATAAAAACCGGCTCTGGTGAATTAAGTCAACGCGTACGTGGCCGTCATGTTTTAACGTATAGGCCCCGCCCATTAAGAAGATAAGGGCAAACAGGTGCCATTGTAATTCTTGCAAGGCAACGGAACCTTGGTTGAAAAAGTAACGCATGGCAACGTCATAGCAAATTAACAGCACCATAATGAGGACGAGCCAAGCCGATGCTTTGCCGATCCATTCATTGAAGGTATCGATACCATTGATAATGGTTTTGATCATAGACTGTGTTGTTCACCGTTAATATTCAGCCAGAAAGTGTCCCATAAATAGGGTATAAGCTCTAGTATTAAAAGTAATTAAGAGGGATAACTTGGTGTCGTTAATCAAGAAATGGTAAAGTGGGAATTAAAAATACATTTCAGGATGTCCGATTATGCTCACTGTTATTTCGCCAGCGAAAACGCTTGATTTTGAATCACAGCCTATTACAACTTGTCATACTCAGCCAAAATTTTTGGCACAATCTCAAACATTGATTGATGAGTTAAAACAGTTATCAGCACCTGGAGTCGCTACTCTGATGAAGCTGAGTGATAAATTGGCTGGGTTAAATATGGCTCGCTTCCAAACTTGGACAACGCCATTTAATTTAGATAATTCAAAGCAAGCCGTGTTGGCATTTAAGGGTGATGTCTATAGCGGTCTGGATGCTGAAACAATGGATGACGATGGGTTGGAATTTGCCCAGCAACATTTGCGTATATTGTCTGGTTTATATGGTGTATTAAAACCGTTGGATCTGATTCAGCCTTATCGTTTGGAAATGGGCACACAGTTTGCCAATGAAAAAGGTAAAAATTTGTATCAGTTTTGGGGTGGGCAACTCCGCGAAGAAATAGAAACAGAGGTGGCTCAGTCTGATGCGGTTTTGGTTAATTTAGCTTCTAATGAATATTTTAAAGCGCTAGAAGCAAAAAAGCTGACTACACGGATTATAACCCCAGTGTTTAAAGATTCTAAGAATGGCCAATATAAGATTATTAGCTTCTATGCCAAAAAGGCGAGGGGGTTAATGAGTCGTTATATTATTGATCATCGGATTAATGATCCGGAACAGCTGAAAAACTTTGATAGTGATGGTTACCATTTCAGTGCTGAGATGTCAGAAGGTGATGATTGGGTATTTATTCGTGATCATGCCGAATAGAGGCCTCAAGCTTTAGCTTTTCTAACTTGTTCTGCCACTTCATTGCAGATTTCGAATTTGGCAATTAGTGGTGCATGATCAGATAAGCGACGCCATAAGTTATAGCGTGGGCGTTCACAGCTGATAGGTTTGACCTTGCGATAATAGACTCGATCCATTTTTAGAATGGGCAACCAAGCAGGGAATGTACGGGCATGTTTATTGTGTAAAGTATGGTGTGTTTCTTGTAAGTTTAATTGCTCTGAAAAATGCTTTTCGGCTTTCTCACTCCAGTCATTAAAATCACCAGCAATAATCAATGGGGCATTGTCTGGTACATGGGCTTCTATTCGTTCAGATAAAATTCTAATTTGCTGTTTACGTTCAACATTAATTAGCCCTAAGTGAATACAAATAATATGTAGATTTTCTTCTATTTCAGGTAAGTTGATGAGGCCATGTAGTAGGCTTCTACTTGCCCAGGATAGTGAGGAAACATTGATGTTTTCCCAACGAATAATAGGGTGTTTACTTAAAATGGCATTGCCATGATGGCCTAGATTATAGAGGGCATTCTTACCATAAGCGATGTGTGGCCAAACGCCTTCTGCTATATATTCTGCATGGGAACAATCAGGCCAACCTAATTGGGTTGTTTCATGTTGTTTGTGCTCGCCTTGCACTTCTTGCAGTAATAAAATATCTGCGTTGGCTTCGACGAGCGCATCGCGGAGGCGTGGCAAGACAAAATGTCGATTACCAGCGCTAAATCCCTTATGAATATTATAGGTGAGGATTCTGAGTTCAGCTTGAGCCATATGTCCATGTCTGTATTGACTGTGAATAAATACTTTAGCAGATGTTGCCACTTTGGCGGAATAAAATAGATTGATTAATTATGCTGTCTGCTTATTTAGTTAACTAGGGTAATTCTTTTTTAAGCCTGTGCTATTCACTTTTTATTAGAGAATGGAGCAGGGCAGCATTCAGAATTGTGTAGGCCTATTTAAGTTTTAATCTCTTACCAAGTTTTGGCAGGCACTCTAATTTTTTGGCCAGGGTAGATAAGGTCAGGGTCCTCGATCACTTCTTTGTTAGCTTCAAATAGTTTGGGATAGTCCATCGCATTGCCATAGAATTGTTTGG
>JABGUA010000052.1 GCA_018646825.1 Piscirickettsiaceae bacterium | reverse complement strand
GCATTGGTCATCGGGTAAAAAATATGGGAAAAGAATTTAACTCCTTTTGATAATGCCCAGTCTTTCATTGCTGTTGCTACTTCTTCTGCAACATCACCGCTCAACTCATCACCCGTTTTAATGGTTTTCTTTATGGCTTCATAAGCCTCTTTTGACAGGGATGTTTCCATTTTTGCAAGATTAAAAACATCTATAGCCCAGATATCTTCTAGTGCTTCTGTTTGTTCAACAGCTGTTGGCAAGCGACTCGTGATGTTATCTACGGCTTTAATACGAGATGTATTTGCATTCATTTTAGCTACCCTCTTTATAATTAGTCGATGATTAACGGCTATTAATCCCAAATTGCCGCATTACAATTAGGCTGTAATCAGCGGTAGTTCGCAATTTATATGCCAGTGGACTTTATATGAGGGTTTTTCTATTTATAACAGATACTTAATGCCAAATATTTGTTTTTTATTTCGAGTGAAATGCCAACATCACGCACCAATATAATGCGTTATGCCCAGTTTGGTGATTATCTTGGGGCTAGTTCGTGCATTCGGGAGGAATGGCTTATTTGTTCTGTTTGATCCCGAATCAGAACCTTTTATTTAGCTCATTTAGCAATGCTTTTTCTTCGGCAGTCAGCATCGGTTGTTGAATATATTGTTTCAATATCCTAGGACGGCGGGTTCTATTTCTATATTGACTTACCTCAACGCGACGTTCCGCAAGCCTACGGCTAACTGACCGACGTTCATCTGTACGTCTTTCTTCCTTTGGCCATAATAGATAGGTTGATTGAACGGCCTTTATCCATTGTTCTGTACCAAAAGCATGTTTAATGAGCCGGCGGCAACCACGACGACGCTCTTCTATTCGTCGACTTTTATATCGAGAATCAGACGTATTGCTTGTCTTCATAATTGGCTCACTTTTACTCATCGCTATGAGTTAATTGACTTGTTTTGTCTGAATTAGTTCACTTATATCAGCTATTTACTGTTTCACGCAACATGAATAAGGATTAAGTTCATGCTATATAAGTCTGAATATAAATGTAAATTCAACTTAGCTTTTATACAATTTATGTTTGTGTCGAAATTTAGGCTATGATTGGATACTCATAGGCAATTTGTTAATTTCAGGACAATATAATGATTACATGGCAAGCAGGTAGCGTTGTTAAAAAGCAACAATGGCATGACGATTTATACACAATAACAATCAAAACTGATCCGTTGCCGTTTAAAGCCGGTCAATTTGCCAATATTGGTATTGAGAGTGTCGATGGCTTGGTTTATCGTCCTTATTCTCTTGTCAATACGCCCACTAATGACTTGTTAGAAGTCCATTTCAATACAGTTTCTTCAGGCCGTTTCAGTCCTTTATTAGCCCAACTCGATGTTGACTCACCCATTTCTGTTGCAAATCGGGCCGGTGGCTTATTAACGCTAGATCAAGTGCCCGAAGAAAGGAACGAACTCTGGTTTTGTGCAACTGGCACTGGCATTGGACCTTTTATATCCATTTTGCGTGGAGATGAGGTTTGGCAACGCTTCAATAAAATAATCGTCTGTTATGCGACTAAAACAGCATCAGAGATGGCCTATTATGACGAGCTCAATAATTTGAAAATGCAGTACCCAGAACAGTTTCGTTTCGCTCCTTTTATCACGAGAGAAGCGGTTAAAGACACCCTCAATACCCGTTTTACAACTCATCTAGAATCAAGAGAACTTGAACCATTTGTCGATACTGCCATTGATGTTAATTCGAGTCACTTTATGTTATGTGGTAGCTCTGCAATGATTAATGATATGACAGAAATACTAGAACAAAGAGGACTTCGTCGTCATTCACGACAAGAACCTGGACATATCGCTATTGAGAAATACTTTTAACGCTGTCCTAAAGGGGCATTTACCCTCAACTTTTATACGATAAAACCACAAAACCTTATTATCAATCCTGAAAACCGTGTAAATGCATTTAACTCTATGTCATTTTGTTTTATATTAGGGATATAACAAATATATCAATCATGGATGTAAGCAGGTATTTATCTATCCGAAATCGTAAAACAATGGATTACCTGCTCTGCAAAGTCACCTCTGCTTGGTAAAATAATAATTAATTCCCTTTCTCCAATCAGTTCTTTAACGAGGAGAAGGTACTAGAGGAATGGCCTTTGTGTTAAAAGCATTTAGACAATCAAAGTTAATCCAATTTACTCTTCTAACTTCATTGCTAGTCTCTTTATTTTTTGTCTATTTCTCAGAACAAGTTCGCTATGAACAAAGCCGTTTAACAACCAAAAATATAGCCAGTAGTTATGTCAGCCTCATTAAGAATAGTATTTCACAAGCATTATCAGCCACTTACCCTCTTGCTGCTTTAATTCGCAATCAAAAAGGTGATACTACGGGCTTTGATGGTTTAGCGACCGAAATGTTGGACTTCTATCCTGGCGTCGCTTCTCTACAATTACAGCCCAATGGGATTATTAGCCATATCGTGCCATTAGAAGTTAACAAGGAAGCGATAGGCCATAATGTCCTTCTTGACCCAAATCGCAATAAAGAGGCGATTCTGGCACGTGATAGTGGTAAGTTAACCTTAGCTGGCCCATTTAATTTAAAGCAAGGTGGTCTAGGCGCTGCTGCTCGATTACCCGTTTACTTAGAAACCCCGCACGGTGAAACATTCTGGGGGTTTTCTCCCGCATTAATTCGCTTTCCTGCAGTATTAGAGTCGGCCAAATTACCCTCACTCGTCGCGGCCGGCTATGCCTACCGCTTATACCGCGTTCACTCTAATGGTGAGACGACCATTTTTGCAGAATCCTCCTCTTCTTTAATCGAAGATCCGGAATTGTTTTTCATTGACGTTCCCAATGCACAGTGGTTTTTTGCTACGACGCCAGTAAACACATGAACAACATTGTCACCGTTGATCTTGGAGAGCATCTTAGCTTTAGTCTTCACACTTTTATTGAGTTCTCTTGCTTTCTTAATTGTCCGCTTAAAAAATGAGCAGCTCGCACTAGAAAACACGATCGTCGAGCGTACAAAAGCATTAGAATCCTTAGCCCACTATGATGTCCTAACCCAGTTACCAAACCGCACCCTATTTGCAGATCGCTTTAAGCTCGCTCTTGCTCAAAGTAAACGTAATCAAAAAATGCTGGCAGTTTGTTTTATTGATTTAGATGATTTCAAGATTGTAAATGATACCTATGGTCATAATGAGGGTGACAAATTATTGGTTGCTGTCGCTGCCCGCATTAAGACGGTTATCCGTGCCGAGGATACTGTCTCTCGTCAAGGTGGAGATGAGTTTATTTTACTACTCAGTAATATTGCTTCTACCGACCAACTCGAGCTGACTTTAGAGCGTATTCGTCACGCGATGATCAAACCCTATCTGATTGATGGACGTGCCCATAACACTAATCTATCGTTTGGCGCTACGCTTTATCCACGTGACAATGCTGATCT
>JABGUA010000241.1 GCA_018646825.1 Piscirickettsiaceae bacterium | reverse complement strand
GATACAGCATCATGTCGCGGCGTTATATTCGCCATTTTTTGATGCGGTCAAACGACGTGAACCTGCCGAGACTTGTTTGGCTTTATTCGACCAAAGCCGTGTGTTGTGTGCTTTGAAACAAGGGCCAGAATCGGTTGATTCAGTGAATACTTGGGTTGAAAAAGGCCTGATCAAGCAAGGCTGGCGGACGCAACATCATTTTTATCATGGTCGTCCGATTATGGTGACCCAGAATGATTATCGTCATGGCTTGTTTAATGGTGATACCGGTTTGATACTTTATGATGACAAAGGGCAATTATCGGCCTGCTTTTTAGAGCAAGATGGCGTGCGTTGGCTACCGTTAAATCGATTGCCGGCACATGAAACGGCTTATGCGATGACGGTGCATAAAAGTCAGGGTTCAGAGTTTGATGCTGTTTGTATTGTGTTACCAGACCAAACTAGCCCAGTTTTGAATAGGGCCTTATTCTATACCGCGATGACGCGAGCTAAACTAAGGGTGAGTTTGGTGGCGAGTGAGTCTATTATAAGGCAGTGTGTTATTGCTGGATTTAAGGATTAATATAATTAAAGTGCAATAACAATTTTAACGTTAGCTGTGAGTGCGACTTTACTGAAGCATCCTATTTTATATTTTTGAGATGAGACAATAATAATGAAAAATACTGGTTTTAGTTTATTAGCCGCTTTGGCTTTTTTACCGTTTTCTGTTGCAGCGGGTACGATTCCAATTCAGTTGGTGAATCAAGATGGGGTTGGTGATGTTATCGGTAACGTCAAAGTCTCTGTGGCAAAAGAAGGTGGATTGGTCTTTACGCCGAATATTCATCGATTAAGCCCTGGTTTACATGGCTTTCATATTCATCAAAACCCGAGCTGTTTAGCACAAATTAAAAATGGCCACGTGGTCGCCGGTTTAGCAGCGGGTGGGCATTACGATCCACACCATGTTAAAGCACATGGGACGCCGTGGGGTGAAGGTCATTTAGGTGACTTGCCTGCGTTGTATGTTGATAAAAATGGCTATGCGATGCAAGCATTACACGCGCCCAAGTTAACGATGGCTGATTTAAAAGGTCGCTCTATTATGATTCATGCCAATGGTGATAACCATTCTGATATACCTAAAAAATTAGGTGGTGGTGGTGCACGCGTTGCTTGTGGTGTTATTCAGTAAATTATATTGCTTTGTTTAAGGGTGATTAAGTCACCCTTAATAATTTAAAGTGCTGCCATTAACTGTGCGATAGAGTGCTTTTGATTGAGTTTTTCATGCCATGCAGTGGGAATCCCTTTTTCCGTTCCTATGCCATGGACAGCCCCTAAAATAGCACCTAATAAGATACTGCGACCACAAGAATCACCGCCTGCTAGGCAGTTCTGTCGAATGGCGTCTTGATAGCTTGAGTGTTGGTTTAGGCTGTGAAAAACACTGGGGATCCCTAACTCAAGATTACAACTCATGCCGATCTGTTTGGTGAATTCGGGTGTCGTTTTATCTGAGGCTTTTAACGCATTATTAATCAGCAATAAAATGTCTGGTGTTGCTGCTTGGCGGCCAGCTTCGGTGACGCTATCGATATTTTGTGTTGTGATAGCCGCTGCCATCATTTTGCTGGCGATTTGTCCGTAACTGACAGCATGATCATTATTATTAGTCACGCGAACGGCTGATTCGGTGTGTTGGCTGAGTTCGGATTGATTGGCATAAACTGCCGCTAATGCTGGGAGTTTAGAAATTGCCGGTAATTGGACATCATCAGCTCCTTGGTAGTTTAGAAGGGGGCTCAGGCAACTGAGTAAGTTGTCTAAATATTGCGGTTTAAGTTCTAAGCTTAGTTCTAAGCTTAGTTCTGAGGAGATACTATCTTGTAGCTCAGCTGTTGTGATGCTATTAGTTTGTTTTATTTTGGCCATGGCGAGGCTAATCACATTTTGTTTTACCTCATTGTCGTTATTAAGTGGTAAAGCGTTGGCTTGCTGTAAAACACCGTGCTCAATCAGTGTGATGTTATCTAAAGTGTCTTTTGTCGGCCGGTCAATATAACCGACATAATCACCACCATAAGAGAAACTCGCTCTAAAGGCATCTTGGTATTCGGCTTTGTTATATTTGCCATTGTTGTTGGCTATGGCATTGAGTAGTACGAATGCTTGCTCACCATAATGTGACCAATCACCGACTGATTTTTTACCATGGGCAAAAAAGCTAGGAACACCCTCGTAATCGGACTTTGTTGGTGGATGAAACTCAGGTGTTTTTCCTGCAACATCGAAGATACGCTGCTGTTCATAAATCCAATGTAAACCTAATGTTGCAGCATCGGCAATGAGTGCGCCTAAAATTAAGTTTTGTTTTATGTTATCCATGAGTTTATTCACTATTGAGTAAGGAAGTGGTCTAACGCTAGACTAAAAAAAACGCCCGGTCAAAAAACCGGGCGTTTTGGGAAAGGTTAAATCAGACTAAATCGGGTCAACTTGAGGAACAGTTTCTAAAACTTGGTTTATATCTAAGTTAAAATTCAACGTGGTTGCTGCAGTATCACCGTCGCCATCAGAGATACTAAGGCTTGCTGTTATTTGTACATCATCAGTCCCGACATTGCTACTTTCAACGGGTGCAAAAAGGTGAACTTCTGCATTCGAGTCTAAAATACCTTCAATAGATAAAACATCACCGTCAGCCGTTGAGCCAATTATTTGGTCGTTGTCTCCATCGGCATCGGTGTCTCTCGCTTCGAAAGTGACAGCGAGGCCATTCGAAGTGAGATCGCCTAAGATAGTGACTTCTTCGAGTGTGAAGTCAATACTGCTTCCAGCATTATCAGCACCAACATCAATATCGATATTGTGACCGACTGATAAGGTGGCTGTTGTTGTTTCTACATCAATCGTCGAATTGAGTACTGAGCCTGTGCTCGGTGATGAGTCGAGAATAATGCCCTCGTTATCACCACTAAAAGTTAGATTATAGGTGCCCATAGCTCTGTCATGGGTATCTGTTCTGGCTTCTGCTTCCGTAAATGGCCAAGCACCAACTGCCAAATCATAATTACCTTCGGGTAAATTGATAGAGATTAAAGAATCTAGAGTCGAAGGACTTCCGCTATCGTCATTTCGGGTAATAACATTTTCAATATCACCATTCTGGTTTGTACTAAACAAATACATGTATGAGTCAAAAACGGTTTGATCGCCATCACCATCTAAATCGCCATGGTAGCGCTCAGAATTTAAATCAATTACAAGTTGCCCACCATCATGATGGAATTGCCAATGATCGACCGCACGGTTAGCTGGATCGCTTTGAACTTCAGTCACACGTTCGCTGGCATTTTCGACAAAGCTATCTTGGTTTGTGGCACTCGCTAGATTAGTGATGGTTGGGATATCATCTAGAAAGCTGATTGTAGGACTGATATCAAGTTGTGTTGGTGAGGTGTCGCCATCGGAATCTGTAATGGCAAGACCAATTAGCCCTGCGGGTAATTTGATAACGGAGTTAGTTTGACTGTTGTTGGGATGCACTATGGCACTAATTTGATCTACTGTGACGACACCAGCGTTATCGACGCTGACCGTGAAGACAAGATCATTTGAAGTTGCTGTTCGGCCTTCGATGTCTCCAGTGGTGGCATTGAACGACAAACTGATATTTTCTCCAGTCGCTGTATCACGGAGTCCAGTATCGTCGTTATTTATAGTTAAAATATAGTCGCCCAGTCCATCTGCACCAGCAGTGCCTGCAAAGTAGCTACTAAAATCATGTGTGGCATTAGTTCCTAGTTCGCTTTCATCAACTTGCAAGAAATTTTCTGCTAGCTGGATGTTATCAAGGAGTGCACCATAACTATTTGAACGGCCTGCACCTTCAAATTCTAGCGTGACATCACCGGTAGTAAGATCGGTGAAATTTAAGGTGATACTAAACCAACCTGATGGGTTCAATGTTTGAGATGCTGTCACACCGTCGGGTGTCGTGATGATTGCTGATGCCGTGTTTTGTGCATCTATTGTGATCTCACGCCCGTCAAGTGTCACTTTCATATTGCTATCACCACCGCCGGTTCGTGGTTTATAGTCAAAACTTAATGAAACATCAGATTTAGTTAGCGTGATATTGGTTGATATTGACGAGTTTCTAGACGTGTCAAGTTCAAGGTGAACATCACCATCTGATGCAGAGAGTGTCGAGTTTAGAAGTTTTTGTGCTTCTAGGCCATTTTGGTTTACAGTCCAAGAGGTCCCTTGATCACCAATATAGGTCCCACCATTGTTAAAGAAAGTGCCCCAACCTGAACTGCGGTCGGTGAGTAAGTTTTCAAACGATTCTTGCAATAACGGTGTTATTTCAGCCGCCGCAATGGGGACATCATCAATGACATTGATAGTAATCGTACCTTCAACGGTATTGCCATTAGTGTCTGTTGCAAGATAGTTAAATGTTTCTACGTCATTGACAGTATTGGCACCTGGATTAGCACCCGATGCAACAGGGGTGCTTAAGGTATAGCTATAACTGCCATCATTGTTTAAGGTGAGTGTGCCATTATTGCCCGCGCCATTATTACCCGTGCTAAAGGCATAGCTGACATTATGACCTGCGACAGCGAGTTGCCCTGTGACGGTTTCACTACTATTACTGGCATCGCTGCCTGTTGGAAGTCCTGCTTCGTTAGCGGTTTCTGACACATTGACAGGAATTAAACTCACGTCGGCGACATCGATCGTCAGTGTCACTGTTGATCTATCGCCATCGTTATCTTCAATGGTATAGGTAAAGATATCTTGCGCGTCAGCAGTGATATTGTCGGCAGTCGCATTATAGGTATAACTGCCGTTGCTTCGTAGCGTCAGCTCACCGAATGTTCCTATTAATGGTGTGGTCAAGTTGCCCAATACAGCATTAGTCG
>JABGUA010000246.1 GCA_018646825.1 Piscirickettsiaceae bacterium | reverse complement strand
TGATCGGATATTGTTTGAGGCTGATATATTCAATGCCGAGTTGCTCTGAAATAAGCTTAAGGAGCATTGTTTCTTCAATATAGCCAAGGTCAACTAATGTTTTCCCTAGTTTACGGCGTGTTTTTTTCTGTTCGGCGAGGGCGACTTCGAGTTGCTGTTCAGAGATCAGCTTATTTTCGATGAGGAGATTACCAATTCGAATTCGCTTTTTTATATCCATCCAGTTTTTCTCGTTATTAAGCTTTGTTGACGGATTGTGTCATAACAAGATGAGATATGCGAGCAAAGTTATTGTTTTTAGCTTACTTTTAACCAAATTTTGTCGCCTTCATCACACTCTATTGCCAAAGGTGTGAGCTGGTCGCCATTACACGGGCCCATGATGCACTGGCCATCTTCTGGGTTGAAGAGGGCGCCATGCGTTGAGCATTGGATATGGGTGTACTCTACAGAGAGGAAGTCATCCGGTTGCCAGTTGAGTGGAATACCAAGATGAGGGCAACGATTTAGATAACAATAAAGCTGATTTTCATAGCGAATTAATATGACAGAAAGAAGGGTTTCATCTGTATTGACTTCAATGTCGAAACCGCGGGGTTGGGTTTCGATAATATCTTGTTGTTGGCAAAGAAAGTAGCGTTGCATAGTCTTATTTTATATTTGAATAGTCAGATTGTGGTTAATGTTATCTAGGCCAAGTTGTGTGCATTTATGGCTGGCTAACTGTGTGGCATAACTCAGGCTCTCCTGCAGTGTTTTCCCTTGCAATTGGCTATGAATAATGCCCGCATTGAAAGTGTCGCCAGCGCCTAGTGTATCAATAATTGGCAGTTTATTGATAATGGTTTGATGGGTTATTTCCTGATTTTTATTGATTATCCATGCGCCCGATTCTCCCCATGTGCAACTGGCTTGTATGGGTGTGTTTTGAGTGACTTCGTTGAGGAATGAAGTTGGCTCGTTTTGGTGTTGGCTGACAACATAGTCTTTTGAAAAAAATAGCCAGTCTGGTAATGGAAACAGTGATTCAATATTTGGACGGGCTTTTTCTATTTCGACTGAGCAAGGGAGGGCGGGGTGGGCTTGTTTTAGATATTTTAACATTCGCTTTGTTTCAGCAATGTTTCGGCCTTCAAAATGCACCCAGTCGACGAGGTTTAAGTCTATTTTTTTGAAGCTGGCAAAATCATATTCGGGACAATCACGATAGTGGACGATGGTTCTACTGCCATTGTGTTGACTCTGAGTGATGTACGAGGTGGGCATTTTGCCTGAGTGTAGGGTTTTACAAGCTGAGGTGTTGATACTATGTTGTGTTAGATTTTGAATGATGGTCTGGCTGTCGGTTTCATCAATGAGTACACCGGCCCAGTGACATTGGTGGCCAAGTTGGCTCAAAATAGTCAGGGTGTTCGTTGCATTGCCGCCACGTGTTTTGTGCTGACTAATTACACGGGTTTCGCTATCCTCGGAAGGATAGCGTTCAACCGTGTTGATAATATCGAGCGTTGCAATACCGACAGCAAGAATGGTTGCCATGTCAGATACTATTGAATGTACTAGAGAGTGCCGAAAACAGTACTGACTGCTTGTGTGATGCCATCAACATTACCGGTGCCAGCAATGGTGTGCAGTTTTTGTTGTTGTTGGTAATACTCAACTAATGGCGAGGTTTGTTCTTGATAAACGTTTAAGCGATTACCAATTGTTTCTTCATTATCATCAGCACGCTGGAAAAGGTCACCATTACAACTGTCACAATGGCCTTCAATTTTAGCGGGTGATAAGTGGATATTGTAGATAGCACCACAATCTTTGCAGGTACGCCGGCCTGTTAGGCGTTGCATTAACTCTTCGAAAGCAACGTCAAGTAATACAACCCCTTGTAAAGGCTGGTTAAGCTCATTTAATGTGCTGTCGAGGGCTTGGGCTTGCGGGATATTGCGAGGAAACCCATCTAAGATATAGCCATTGGTAGCATCAGGCTGTGAAATACGTTCTCTGATTAAGCCAATGACAATGTCATCGGAGACCAGTGCCCCTGCATCCATTGCCGATTTTGCTTTTTTACCTAACTCGCTGCCTGCTGCGACGGCGGCACGTAGTAAGTCACCGGTTGAGATTTGAGGGATATTGTATTTTTTTGAAAGTACAACGCCTTGTGTTCCTTTACCAGAACCGGGTGCGCCGAGTAGAACTGTTCTCATGAATTGCCTCGTTGTATGAAAATAAGCTTATTTATTATAGATTAGTTTGAATTAAGCGCTTGCCAATACTGATGTTAAATCGTCAATTTTTTCTGTCACTTGTTGCATGATATCAGGCAATTGTTGTTCGTCTAACTTGAGTTCTGCCCAAGCTTGAGGATCGAGTCTGGGCACATGACGGTCACCAGAATGGCCGAAAATACCTGCAGCTGTAACCATGATGTCAGCAAGGTGCACAATTGCGGTTTCTATTGGGTATAGCTTCGCCTCAGACGGGGTATGGTGATGACGGATGGTTTCTGTCAGTGCAGCGGGTAAACGCCATTTTTTTGCTAGTGCTTCACCGACTTCGCTGTGATCAAAGCCCAGTAAGCGCCTTTCTGACTCGTAAATTGTTTCGCTACCGAATAATGCGCTGGTAATGGCCTCTTCAGCTAACTCAGGTACAGTTTGATACATGACTAGGCTACCAATATTTTGTAACAGCCCAGCGATGAAAAAATGTTCTGCTGCAGGTATTTTGCACTTTTTTGCGATGGTGTTCGCGGTGATTGCACAGGCGATACTGTGGCGCCAAAAGTCTTCCATTTTAATTAAGTCTTCAGGAATGCCTTTAAAAGCGTTGATGACTGAGGTGGCCAAGACAAGTTGTGTTAACTCACTGGTTCCGACAATGGTGATAGCTCTTGAAATTGTACTAATTTGGGATGGGAATCCATAGTATGGACTATTGACGATCTTGAGTAGGCGAGTTGTAAGTGCTGGGTCGGTATTGATGACTTGGCTGATATCATCAGCTGAAGCATTGTCGTCATGAATTAACGCATCTAATTGGGTGTAGGTCGTTGGTGGGGAAACAAGTTCTAACGATTTGTTGATCAGTGCGTCTGCAGTAAAAGCCATAGTCTTTATTCGTCTTCTTCAGTTTGTTCAAGTTTTAGATTCATGAGCACTTGAATGAGCGGGTGAGTGAGGTCGTTATGACGAAATAAGGCTTCTCGCGCCCGCTGCTCTTGCGTTGGTTCAGTTACTTTTTTGTCATGACTTATTGTACCTTTGCTGTAGATAAGTTAACTAATGCTTGACTGAGACTAGCGCCAAAACGACCCGCAAAGCGATCGAAGTAATCAGGGCGGGGTGTGTAATCAACAATTTTTTCAGCGCCAACCTTATCTCTTGCAACAGTGCTGCTGTTAGCTAGACCATCGATTAAACCTAGCGGCAAAGCCTGTTCGCCAGACCAGAATAACCCAGAAAATAGATCAGGGTCATTGGCCAGACGATCACCTCGTCCTTCTTTAACCACGTCAATAAATTGTTGATGGATATTATTCAGCATGTTGTGAGCATGTTGGATATCTTTTTCTTTCATAGGTAGGAATGGGTCGAGGAAGGCTTTGTTTTCGCCTGCGGTGATCGAGCGGCGTTCAACACCTAATTTTTCGATAGTATCTGTGAAACCGAAGCTATCCATTCTAACGCCGATAGAACCAACAATACTGGCTTTGTCAGCATATATTTCTTTAGCACTAACTGCGATATAGTAGCCGCCCGATGCGCAGACATCTTGGATGACGGCATAAACAGGGAAATCTGGGCGTGTCGCTTGAAGCCGCTTGATTTCATCGTTGATAATGCCCGATTGGACGGGACTGCCGCCCGGTGTGTTCATTCTAAGGATGAGGCCCTTTGCCTGGAGGTTATCAAAGGCATCACGAATACCAGTAACAATGGTATCAGCATTGGCTTCCGCATCGGCAGCAATTACGCCATTAATTTCGACTAATGCTGTGTGGTCTTCAGCGTAGGCTTGAATTTCTTTGTTTGACATTGCCATCACTAAGATAGCGACTAAATAAAGTAAGATAAATCCTTTGAAAACATAGCCCCACCGACGGCTAGCACGTTGTTCCTTGATGGCAGCGAAGGCTAAATCTTGTAATACCTTGCGTTCCCATGGATCGGCTTCAGGTGTTGCTCGATTGGTATTATTATCTGAAGGTGGAAAATCGCCGAATGTGGCCATTGTATTCATCCATTTGAAGTAAGGAAATTGGATGAATCATATCAAAAGATGATGCGGTTGTTATTTATTGTGTCAACCATTGTTGGACTTGGTGCAAGTTTTTGGCAATAAATTGAGGCTTGCAGCTTTGCAGTGTTGTCATATCATGTGCGCCATGAGTAATCGCTATGCTATCTGTCTTGGCATTATTGGCCATATTGAGATCATGGCTGGTATCACCAATCATGAGTGTTTTATCGGGTGTGACGCCAAGATAGTCGATTAGTTGTTCGAGCATATCCGGATGTGGTTTGGAATGGCATTCATCAATACAGCGGGTGGCATGG
This sequence comes from Piscirickettsiaceae bacterium, assembly GCA_018646825.1. Lineage (GTDB taxonomy): Bacteria > Pseudomonadota > Gammaproteobacteria > Nitrosococcales > Methylophagaceae. Next base: position 6,397 of record JABGUA010000246.1, on the reverse strand, counting down.
AAAAAATCATTAAGTTGAGTACGCTGTAGCACTTTGTTTAAACCTCGTCGGCTTTTTCCTGTTGCAACAGCGAGGAAATGATCTTGTTGATGGAGGTGATCTATAAGGTTATAAGCGTTGTCAAATAAAGGCGCTTCAAAAGGACTGCTAAGCCAGTTTTGTTGATAATGTAGGCCCAGTTCTTGTCTTGTTTTAGCATCTAAGTCTGGGTATAGCGCAAAAACTGCTTCATTGAGTCCTAATCCAATAATGTGGCTGACAGCCTTATCCGACAAACTAGGTAAGTCGAGCTGTTCGATACCCAGTTGCATGGCATCAATGATTTGTTGGGTGGAATCCATTAAGGTGCCATCCCAGTCAAAAACGATGAGGTCGTACCGTTTCATGCCGTGCTATCCATTTTGTCGATAAAAGTTTGGAGTTGTTGCGGGATCGGGGCTTCGATTAGTAAAGGTTGTTGAGTTGTTGGATGTGCGATGCCCAGTTTCCATGCATGGAGAAAAAGCCGCTTTAGCCCCGCTTTTTTCATTTGCTTATTAAATTCACGATGGCCGTATTTGTCATCGCCAGCGAGAGGGTGGCCAATGTGCTTGGAATGGACACGAATTTGATGGGTTCGGCCAGTAAAAAGTACAACTTCGGTTAATTGTGCATTTGGAAATTGCTGTAATGGAATAAATAATGTTTCGGCATATTTACCCTCGTCATCTACCCGTACCATTCGCTCGCCGGATGAGACGGTGTTTTTCTGAAGTGGTGCAATAATACGTTTTTCATTTTCTCCCCAACCACCTTTTAACAGTGTGAGGTAACGTTTGTTGATGTCGTGTTCTATCATCTGCTGTTGTAAGTTCAGCAAAGCGGGACGACTTTTTGCAAGCAATAAGCAGCCAGAAGTATCACGGTCTAGGCGATGTACTAACTCTAGGAAAGGTAATTCAGCACGGGTGATTCTCAATGCTTCAATAATACCTTGTTGTATACCACTGCCGGCATGGACGGCGATGCCTGATGGTTTATTGAGAATAAGTAAGTCATCATCTTCTAGTAACACGGCATCATCGAGTTGTTGGCGTAGAAAATCGCTGACAGTATTCTGGATTGTTTTTTCTGTCACGTGAAGCGGTGGGACACGAACTGAGTCACCTAGTTGTAGTTTGTAAGTTTGTTTTTTTCGGCCTTTATTGACCCTGACTTCTCCTTTTCTAAGGGCGCGATAAATACGGCTTTTGGGGACGCTTTTTTCGAGTGAAATTAGAAAATTATCAAGTCTTTGCCCAGCATTTGATGCCGTAATTTCAATGAATTGAACAGAAGGGGTTTTATTGTTGTTCGATGTCATAAAAATCTTTAGGTTTGCTATTGCTGATAGTGGGGTTGGCTGTTATAGTCGACGGGTGGTCGGGTTTGAAGGACGGTAGTATACCGGATTTTCATTCAGTAAAGACTGTAGCATGGCGGCGTCGCTCCCAAATAGTATTGGTAGATGCGGTAGTAGCCTAACAAGTTTTGAAGTACACGGCTGACAGCGGTCAGGCGTGATGGATGCTCAATTTAGAGCAAAAATTTTAAGTGGTTCACACAGGCTTAATAGACAATATAAGAATTATTAAGTGAGACGAGTCAGTAATTAGAGTTAGTGTGCATATCCGGCCTGCTACGCCACGGGGCGAAGCGCCGATATTGAGAGTAAGTCGTAAAAGAGACGACTAAATCAGTTTTTTGTTTGAAAATAAACAGGCAAAGACTACAAGACAGAAAAGCGATGCGCAGGATATAAGACGCGTTGTAACTAGAGATAATTACAAGTCAAAAAGTTGCCGAGCATACCAAATGTATAGCGGAGCAAGCCCTTCCGAATGAAGGGTAAGTCGATGTGTGGACCTCAATAAGAGGTAAAAGCATGAAGCGAATTTTAATCAACGCGACTCATGAAGAAGAGTTGCGTGTAGCGATGATCGATGGTCAGCGCTTGTTTGATCTGGATATTGCTGTTCCGTCAAGAGAACAGAAAAAAGGCAATATCTATAAGGGTAAAATCACCCGAGTTGAACCCAGTTTGGAAGCGGTCTTTGTTGACTATGGCTCTGAACGTCAGGGTTTCCTTCCATTAAAAGATATTTCAAAAAGTTATTTTAAACCGCGTAAAGGCGGAGATGATGAGTCTAATGGCCGTATTAATGTCCAAGATGTGTTGTCAGTCGGTCAAGAACTTGTCGTTCAAGTAGAAAAAGAAGAGCGTGGAAACAAAGGCGCTGCATTAACGACAATGGTCAGTTTAGCAGGTCGTTATTTAGTACTAATGCCCAATAGCCCGCGGGCTGGTGGTATTTCTCGTCGTATTGAAGGTGATGAGCGCGCCGAGTTACAAGAAGCTTTACGTTCTCTAGAAGTGCCTGAAGGCATGGGCATGATTGTTCGTACTGCAGGTGTTGGCAAACAAGCTGAAGAATTGCAGTGGGATTTAGAGTATCTAGTGCAGTTATGGACAGCTATTGATAAGGCGACAACAGAACGCGCCGCACCTTTTTTAGTCTATCAAGAGAGTAATATTATTATCCGTGCTTTACGTGATTATTTACGTAAAGACATTGGTGAAATATTGGTCGATTCACCTGAGGTCTATCAAACGGGTTATGACTTTATGCGCATGGTTATGCCGCATGAATTAAGTAAGTTCAAACTCTACCAAGATAAAGTTCCTTTATTTACGCGTTATCAGATAGAAAGCCAAATTGAGACAGCATTCCGCCATGAAGTTCGACTGCCTTCTGGCGGGGCTTTGGTTATTGATCCAACGGAGGCATTGATTTCGATTGATGTGAACTCTGCTAGGGCTAATAAAGGAGGGGATATTGAAGAAACAGCCTTTAATACAAACCTTGAAGCAGCTGAAGAGATTGCAAGACAATTACGGTTACGTGATTTAGGTGGTTTGGTTGTCATTGATTTCATTGATATGGGTCCAAGCCGTCACCAACGTGAAGTTGAAAACCGGTTACGCGATCACTTGAAAGTGGATCGGGCGAGAGTGCAAGTTGGTCGTATTTCACGATTCGGTTTACTCGAGATGTCACGCCAACGTATACGCCCTTCACTGGGGGATGCGCATGAAGAAGTATGCCCACGTTGTTCAGGTCTAGGACATGTCCGTGGTGTTGAGTCACTTGGTTTGGCTGTTTTGCGTTTGGTTGAAGAAGAAGCCAGCCGCGATGGAATGAGTCAACTAGTTGTGCAGTTACCTGTGCCTGTTGCTACATTTATGTTGAATGAAAAAAGGGTACAGCTAGAAGCCATTGAACGCCGTCATGGGGTTAAGCTACTATTAATTCCAAACCCTCATATGGATACGCCACATTATGATATTGAGCGGGTCAAAGATGGCAGTGAAAAAAATGAAGTGAGTCATCATTTGATGGACAGGCCTGAACCCGAAGTCCCTGATGCGTTAAAAGCAAGGCCTGTTGTTGAACAAGCTGCAGTTACAGGTGTGTCACCTGCAGCACCTGCGCCAATTATGACGTCACAGCCAGTGGCGGCTGTAGCTACAGTGGCAACAACTGTAGCTGAAGTCAAAAAGCCAAGCTTATTAAGTCGTTTATTGAATGTGTTGACTGGTAAAGAAGCTGAGCCGGAGCCTGAACCTGAAGTAGTTGAGGTTCAGAAAGTAGCGCCTGTAGAAGAAAATAAACCACAGCGTGAACAGAATAAACGTCCCCGAAACCGAAATAATCGCCGACAACCTCGTCATCGTGATGAAGAGAAGAAAGGTGAGGTGCAAGCTCAATCACAGCCAGAACAAAAACCGGAGTCGAATGGCTCGAAAGAAGATGATGAGCAGTCTCAAAGCAGAAACAATAATAGCCGCCGTTCACGTCGTGGTGGCCGCCGTCGTCGTCCTCGTCAAGATAATGAAACAGACAAGCAGATACCTGATGATAAGGGTAATAAATTACCACCGGTTAAGAAAGAAGTTGATGGTAATGCATTGCCAGCAGAGACTAAGCCCATGCCAGATGGTAATGTGATTGAAGTTGCTGCTGTCATTGAGGTCGATGGCAATAAGCCAGCGCCTAATAAACCGGTAAGGAAACAAAGCACTGCACCTCGCCGCCGTACAGCGCCTAAAACGCCTGTTGCTAAGGCCATAGAGGCTAATGATGCTGGGAATGTGGCAAAACCTGAGGTATCAGGTGATAATGGAGAAGCAAAACCTAAACCAGCGCCTAGAAAACGCGCACCTAGGAAGGTTAAACCAAAAGAAGATGCCAGCGAAAAATAGCCTTATTACGACAGATGACCTGCTGGCCTTAATTGGCCGGCAGGTACAATTTCAACATCAGTCTTGTGAGATTGTTGAACTGTTGGATGGTTGTCAGTTTGTGCTACAAGTATTGGAAGATGAATCTAATATTCAGGCAACACAGTATGGTGAAGGTCATCGTACTGTCCCTGTGACTTATGTGTTACCTATTTTTGATGGAGAAGGTCAGTTGCATGCCGACCTATTAGCTGCGGGTCTGCAAGCACTATTGCCCGAGTAAAGTTCTCGCGAGGGTTAAATCTTCAGCAGTATCAACGCCATGCCCGGGGTCTATTTTGGCCTCAGTCAAGTGAATCTTCTTACCATGATATAACGCTCTGAGCTGCTCTAATGATTCTGCTTGTTCGAGATCACAGGGTATTAGTTCGGCATATTGTTTGAGAAAACTGGCGCGGTATCCATATAAACCAATATGACGCTTATGAGGAAGCTTACTAGGTAGAGGGTTCTCTTTCTGGAAATGGTCTCTCAACCAGGGGATCGGTGCTCGGCTGAATGTTAAGGCATAGCCTTGTTGGTCTGTTATTACTTTAACAATATTAGGATCGAAGACCTGTTTTTCTAATTTTATTGGACTGTACAAGGTCGCCATGTCGGCTTCAGGGTGTTGTATTAAGTCATTAGCGACTTGATTAATCAGTTGTGCTGGTAAACAAGGTTCATCACCTTGGACGTTGATGATAATATCGTCATCATCAAAATGATATAAAGTCGCCACTTCTGCTAAGCGATCTGTTCCTGATGGATGATCGGCCTTTGTCATACAGACTTTAGCGTCAAAGTTCTCTGCTATTTGTTTTATTCGCTTGTCATCTGTGGCAATAATGACTTCGGTTGCTAGACTTTCTATAGCACGCTCATAGACGTGTTGAATCATCGGTTTTCCAGCTATATCTAGTAGGGGTTTACCTGGAAGCCTAGTGGAAGCATAGCGCGCAGGAATAATGATTTTGAAAGCCATTTAAATGTCTTCATCCAAGGCGAGCTCGCGTGCTTCATCTATTAACATGACGGGAATGTCATCTCGCACTGGATAAGCGATGCGGCAGACTGGACAGGCGAGTTCTTGTTTGGCTTTTTGATAGCTTAAGCTGCCTTTACAGTTTGGGCAGGCTAAGATAGTGAGTAGGGTTTTATCCATGATTTTAATTTCCGGCTAATTTGGTCAGAATATGTTGATCAAGGTCGTTATTGACCGTTGCTCTGACGGGAATGTACCACATATTGTCAGTGGCGAAGGCTCGACATTTTATGGCATCTTTTTCTGTCATTATAATAGGGTGATCGTCGTCAAAGTGTAAATCGATGGCTTTGAAATGGTGATGATCAATAAAATAGTGTGGTTCGACTATTAAACCAGAATCGCTTAGATAGTCGAAGAAACGTTCAGGATGACCAATCCCTGCAACCGCATGAACAGTTTCACCTTTGAAGTTATCCAGTGATTTCTGTACTGCGCCATCAGCAACATTAATGACATTTCCTGGGTTTAAGGTCATGACATATTGAGATGCATTGTTACCACCATTTATGATAACAAAATCAACGGTGCGCAAACGAATAATGGGCTCTCTTAATGGACCAGCTGGTAAGCAATAACGGTTGCCAAATAGACGAAGGCCATCGACGACAACAATTTCAATATCTCTAGCTAGCGCATAATGTTGTAATCCATCATCACTGATAATGACATTGCAATCATGATTTTCTAGGAGGAATTGAGCAGCATCAAAACGCTTTGGTGAGACAGCCATCGGGCAGCCTGTTTGCTGGCTGATAATAACAGGTTCATCTCCGACGAGCTTGGGGTCGCTAGTGGATTTGACTTCTTGAGGGTAGTGGTCGGCATGTCCACCATAACCGCGACTAATAATACCGGGTTTATAACCCGCCTGTTTTAGCTGCATTGCTAACCAGATGACAGCTGGGGTTTTGCCGGTGCCACCGACAGTAATATTGCCGACGATGATGACCGGCACGTTGAGATGATGCTGTTTAAGAATTTTGAGGTGATAAGCAAGACGACGAAAACCGACAGCTAGCTGATAGAGGATGCTGAACGGTAATAGGATA
>JABGUA010000227.1 GCA_018646825.1 Piscirickettsiaceae bacterium | reverse complement strand
AATAATGATGAACTCGCTTTAATTCGATGGATAGATAGGTTGCTCGCACATCGTGAAACCAGTGAGTTAAGGCTGGAGGAAATGAACAGAGGTAGGGCGATGGTCCGCTTGCTAGAGGATTTAGATATAGAGCCAGCTCGACAATGGAAACGCGTTTTGGCTAAGTCTCAGACAGCAGGTTTTGCGTTAGCCTTGGATCATTGGCAAATTTCGACAAATTTGGGCGCGCAAGGTTTTGCCTGGGCATGGCTGGAAAATATTGTGATCTCAGGCGTTAAGTTAATTCCACTCGGTCAAATGGCTGGACAACGAATCTTACGTGATTTAGCACAGCCTCTCGCTGACGCTGTTGAAAGAGGCATGGCTATAAGCGACGACGATATTGGTAGTTCATCGCCAGCGTTAGCCTATGCAAGTGCACGACATGAAACACAATACACACGTTTATTTAGGTCCTGATAATAGAGAGTAATATGAATATACAAAAAACGCCTTTACGCATTGGTGTCGGCGGCCCCGTAGGTTCAGGTAAAACAGCTTTACTTGATGCCTTATGTAAAACCATGCGAGATGATTATCAATTAGCAGTGGTCACTAATGATATTTATACCAAAGAAGATGCGCAATTCTTGACAAAAAGTGAAGCGCTTTCCGCTGATCGGATTATTGGGGTTGAGACTGGAGGCTGTCCACATACCGCGATTAGAGAGGATGCTTCAATGAATCTGGCTGCGGTTGAAGACTTAAGCCTTCAATTTCCAGATTTGGATCTGATCTTTATCGAAAGTGGTGGAGATAATCTATCTGCTACTTTTAGCCCAGAGTTAGCCGATATCACTATCTATGTAATCGATGTTGCCGAAGGTGAAAAGATTCCAAGGAAAGGTGGTCCGGGCATTACACGGTCTGATTTATTAGTGATTAATAAAATTGATTTAGCCCCCTATGTAGGTGCCTCGCTAGAGGTTATGGAAGGTGATACCAAACGGATGAGGGTGGACAAGCCTTACGTATTTACTAACCTGAAGATTCATCAAGGTTTAGCAGAGATAGTTGCGTTTATTATCAAAGAAGGCATGCTTTAAAAGAGAAAAAGTTCGATGGGTAAATCGATGGAATTGCGAGGGGTATAGGTTAGCCCGCAGCCGAGAAAGTACTTCATAAGTGGATAGCACACTCAAATTAAGCATTGATTAAATTTAGTCACCAATAACACTTATAGAGCATGATGCTTAACAGATAAGATACAGCTGATTAAAAAAGTCCCTGTTCGAGAAAGGAATGGACATTTTACTGGATTAGAATGGCCACTATAGTTATAAAATAATGATTGTTTTCAATATTATAAGTTAAATGGTGGCCTTGTTATTGTTGATGTTATCGCCTGCTAGACCATTCTTGGATGGGGGGTGAGCTAGATTTTGAATTGCGAAATTGACTTCTCTTTCTACATTATTCTGTGTAGTATTACAGCATGACCTTTTGGCTGAATTCAGTCGGCAATTTGCGGCTACTTTTGTACATGAACAGTATTGCAAGTTGTGTTTAGTAGTAATTTATAAAGAAGAGCCCGTATGTTGGCGGAATATCTCCCCATTTTATTATTTGTGATTATTGGTATCGGCTTCGGCGTGATGCCACTGCTTGCAGGCTTTGTTCTGGGACCTCAGCGTCCTGATGACGAAAAACGATCTCCCTATGAGTGTGGTTTTGAACCGTTTGAAGACGCTCAGATGAAGTTTGATGTCCGTTTTTATCTGGTAGCCATTCTTTTTATTATCTTCGACTTGGAAATTGCTTTCTTATTCCCATGGGCTGTCGTGCTCAATGATATCGGTATATTCGGCCTGTTAGCGATGTTTTTATTCTTGGCTATTTTAGTTGTCGGTTTCATATACGAATGGAAAAAAGGTGCGCTTGAATGGGAATAGAGGGCATTTTAGAAGAGGGTATTGTTACTACTTCTGCAGACAAACTGATTAACTGGGCTAGAACAGGTTCTTTATGGCCAATGACTTTTGGCCTTGCATGTTGTGCAGTTGAAATGATGCAGGCAGGTGCTTCGCGATATGACCTCGATCGCTTTGGGGTGGTTTTCCGTCCTAGTCCGCGGCAGTCTGATGTGATGATTGTGGCCGGAACATTGGTTAATAAGATGGCACCTGCGTTACGCAAAGTGTATGACCAAATGTCTGAACCGCGTTGGGTGATTTCGATGGGCTCATGTGCTAATGGTGGTGGTTATTATCATTATTCTTATTCTGTCGTGAGAGGCTGTGACCGTATTGTGCCGGTCGATATTTATGTACCTGGCTGTCCGCCAACGGCAGAGGCCTTGTTATATGGCATTATTCAATTGCAAAAGAAAATAAGACGTACCGAAACAATTGCCAAACCGGCTAAGGTGACAATAGGTCGATAGATGAGCCAGGCGTTGAAATCAAAATTAGCATCGACTTTGGCTGATGTTCTCTTAGACTGTGAGTTGGTCGGTGGTGAAGTGACGATTTACGTCGCTGCCGAGCAGATAATCACTGTGTGTAAAACGTTACGAGATGAGTTTGGTTTTGAGCAGTTAATGGACTTGTGTGGTGTTGATTACTCAACTTATGGTGGCTCTGCTTGGTTGACTAAGACTGCAACAGATCAAGGTTTTAGCCGTGCAGTTGATGCGTCAAAAAATACTGAATCAGTTGATGACGGTTACCGCTATGCTGTGGTTTATCATTTGCTATCGTTACAGCATAACCAACGTTTGCGGGTAAAAGTACGTCTAGATGCGGATTCGCCCATTATTGATAGTGTGACTGCTATTTGGGAAAGTGCCGGTTGGTTCGAGCGAGAAGCGTTTGATCTGTTTGGTATTTTATTTGATGGTCATCAAGATTTACGTCGTATTTTGACTGATTATGGCTTTATCGGTCACCCATTTAGGAAAGACTTCCCCCTCATTGGTAATGTTGAGATGCGTTATGACGCTGATAAAAAGCGTGTGGTTTATGAACCTGTGAGCATTCAAGAACGGATATTGGTACCACGAGTGATTCGTGATGATAATCGCTATGAGAAGGGTCAAAGTTAGTGGCTGAGATTAAAAACTACACACTGAATTTTGGTCCTCAACATCCTGCAGCACATGGGGTTTTACGCCTAATTCTCGAGTTGGATGGTGAAGTGATCGAGCGTGCTGATCCACATATTGGTTTATTGCACCGTGGCACTGAAAAATTAGCGGAATCTAAGCCGTTTAATCAAAGTATTGGTTATATGGATCGCTTGGATTATGTTTCGATGCTATCGAATGAACATGCCTATGTCATGGCCATCGAGAAGTTGTTGGGTGTACAAGTGCCAGAACGGGCGCAATACATTCGGGTCATGTTCGATGAAATTACGCGGGTTTTGAATCACCTGATGTGGTTAGGAACACATGGCCTTGATATCGGTGCGATGACAATATTTTTATATTGTTTCCGTGAACGTGAAGATTTGATGGATTGTTATGAGGCGGTATCGGGGGCGCGGATGCACGCAACGTATTACCGGCCTGGTGGCGTTTATCGTGATCTGCCAGATTCAATTGCAAAGTACAAAGCATCAAAGTGGCATAGTGAAAAAGAAGTTAAGCAAAAAAATAAAAACCGCGAAGGCAGTTTACTAGACTTCATTGAGGACTTTACGGAACGTTTTCCTAATTGTGTCGATGAATATGAGACGTTATTGACCGATAACCGAATTTGGAAGCAGCGGACGGTGGGTATCGGTGTTGTGTCACCGGAACGTGCAATGCAGATGGGTTTTAGTGGCCCGATGCTTCGTGGTTCAGGGGTTGAGTGGGATTTACGTAAAAAGCAGCCCTATGCAGTATATGATCGTATGGACTTTGATATTCCCGTCGGTGTTGAGGGCGATTGCTATGATCGTTATTTGGTGCGGATTGAAGAAATGCGTCAATCTAATCGGATCATTAAACAATGTGTTGATTGGTTGAGAACGAATCCGGGCCCAGTTATTACGGGTGATAATAAAGTCGCTCCGCCAAGCCGGGTTGAAATGAAGCAGGATATGGAGTCCTTGGTGCATCATTTCAAATTGTTTACAGAAGGGTATTGCGTGCCAGAAGGTGAAGTTTATGCTGCTGTTGAACACCCGAAGGGCGAGTTTGGTGTCTACATGGTGTCTGATGGGGCAAATAAGCCCTATCGTTTGAAGATTAGAGCCCCTGGCTTTCCACATTTAGCGGCGATGAATGAAATGGTCAAAGGGCATATGTTGTCTGATGTGGTGGCGATTATTGGTACGATGGATATTGTGTTTGGTGAGATCGATCGATGAGTGAGTT
>JABGUA010000054.1 GCA_018646825.1 Piscirickettsiaceae bacterium | reverse complement strand
GGATTTCACTTGAGCACTGGCCAGTGCTCAAGTGAAATCCTGTTTATTATTGGCAGGAATGTACGCGAAAGGAAAAACAACCATAGTAGAACCAGCACCAACGCGAGATCATTCGGAGCGAATGCTTTCTGGTATGTCTTATCCGATAGAAGTCGATGGTAACAAAGTGACCATTGAAGGTGGTGGCAAATTATTAGCAACTGACATTGATGTCCCATCTGATATCTCGTCAGCTACTTTTTTCATGGTGGGTGCTGCGATTGCACCAGGTTCAGATATTACTTTGCGTCATGTTGGCATTAACCCAACCCGTACAGGCGTGATTACTATTTTAAAGCTGATGGGTGCAGATATTACTTTGAGTAATGAAATGGTTACTGGTGGTGAGCCTGCTGCAGATATTCGTGTTCGTTATGCGCCATTAACAGGTATTAATATTCCTATTGAACAAGTGCCGTTAGCCATTGATGAGTTTCCTGCTATTTTCATTGCGGCGGCTTGTGCTGATGGGCAAACAGTATTAACAGGTGCTGAAGAGTTACGGGTAAAAGAAAGTGACCGGATCCAAGCAATGGCTAATGGCTTAACTATTTTAGGTATCGATGCTTTAGCAACGGAAGATGGCATTATTATCGAAGGCGGTATCATTGGGTCGGGTGAAGTTGATAGCTTAGGCGATCATCGTATTGCAATGTCATTCGCCATAGCAGGATTGCAAGCGGGTGGCACAATAGTGATTAAAGATTGTGCGAATGTCGCAACATCATTCCCTAATTTTGTTACGTTAGCATCAGCATCGGGTCTAGAACTGGATGAATTAGATGGCTGATATTCCAGTATTAACGATTGATGGGCCGAGTGGTTCGGGGAAGGGCACAGTCGCACAACTTATGGCAAAAGAATTAGGTTGGCACTATCTAGATAGTGGCGCTTTATATCGTGTGTTAGCGCAAGCTGCGATAAAACATCATATTGATTTAGAAAATGAAACGGCTGTAGCTGAAATAGCACAAAAGTTGGATGTCGAGTTCGTTGTGCAACAAGGTACGTTAATTGTTCTCCTTGAGGGGGTAGATGTCAGTACCTTAATTCGGTCAGAACAAGCTGGCAACGCAGCATCAAAAATCGCCGCATTACCGCAGGTACGTAGCGCATTATTGGAGAGGCAGTATGCCTTCAGGCAAGCGCCAGGCTTAGTCACCGACGGTCGAGATATGGGTACGGTCGTGTTTCCTGATGCACGCTATAAAGTATTTTTGAATGCCAGTGCCGAAGAACGCGCAAAAAGAAGACATAAGCAGTTGAAAGAAAAAGGAATTGAGAGTAACCTAGCCGGTCTTGTTACAGAGATTTCCGAACGAGACCAACGAGATAGTCAGCGAAAAGTGGCGCCATTAAAGCCTGCTACAGATGCTATCCAGTTGGATTCTACCCGTTTGGGAATAGATGATGTATTTAATCGTGTCAGGGCAATATGTACTGACAGATAATTTTAGGTGCTTACCTTTAAACGAATAAAGGTGAGTTTTTTTTACTTCCTGCTTAAGCAGGACTTTTAGGGCGATTCTACTACTTGGGTAGAATCAAGGGTATAAATAATGAGCGAAAGCTTTGCTGATCTCTTTGAAGAGAGTCTAAATTCCACACCAATGCAAACAGGTAAAATCGTATCTGGCATGGTTGTAAGTGTCGGTTCCGATGTCGTGATGGTCAATGCTGGTTTAAAATCAGAAGGCGCCATCCCACTTGAAGAATTCCAAAATGAAAAAGGTGAAGTCACTGTCGTCGTAGGCGATATCGTTGACGTAGCATTAGAAACATTAGAAGACGGTTTCGGTGCGACACAATTATCACGCGAAAAAGCCAAAGCGGCAGAAGCATGGATCAAACTTGAGCATGCATTTGAAGCAAACGAGATTGTCATGGGTGTTATGACAGGTAAAGTGAAAGGTGGTTTTACTGTTGAATTGGAAAATGTACGTGCGTTCTTACCGGGTTCATTGGTTGATGTTCGCCCAATTCGTGATACATCGCATTTGGAAGGTAAAGAGCTCGAGTTTAAACTGATCAAATTAGATCGCCCTCGTAACAATATCGTTGTTTCTCGCCGGGCCATTATGGAAGCAGAAAACAGCGTTGAACGTGATGCACTTTTAGAAGAGTTAGAAGAAGGCAAAAACGTCAAAGGTGTCGTTAAAAATCTTACTGACTATGGTGCCTTCGTTGACCTTGGCGGTATCGATGGTCTATTACATATCACTGATATGGCATGGAAACGTGTTAAACACCCATCTGAAGTCGTCAATATTGGTGATGAAATCGAAGTACAAGTATTGAAATTTGATAAAGAGCGTGAACGCGTTTCTTTAGGCCTGAAACAAATGGGCGACGATCCTTGGAAAGATATTGCACATCGTTACCCGAACAGCAGTCGCATTCAAGGTAAAGTTACTAACATAGCTGACTACGGTTGCTTCGTTGAAATCGAACATGGTGTTGAAGGTCTTGTCCATATGTCTGAAATGGACTGGACAAACAAAAATGTTCACCCATCTAAGTTAGTACAGCTCGGTGATGAAGTGGCTGTTATGGTCATAGACATCGATGCAGAGCGTCGTCGTATTTCATTAGGTATGAAACAGTGCCAGTCTAATCCTTGGGAAGAGTTTGCGATGACGCATAACAAGGGTGACAAAGTATCTGGTTCTATCAAGTCAATCACTGATTTCGGTATTTTCATCGGCTTAGATGGCGGTATTGATGGTCTAATTCATCTTTCTGATATCACATGGGAAGAAGAAAACGAAGAAGTGGTTCGTGACTTCAAAAAAGGTGATGAGTTAGAAGCTGTTGTATTGGCTATTGACCCAGAACGCGAGCGTATTTCATTAGGTGTCAAACAGTTACAAGACGATCCTTTCTCAGAATATATGTCTGCAAACCCACGCGGTACAATCGTGACTGGTAAAGTCACTGAAGTTGATGCACGTGGTGCAACTGTTGAATTAGCTGAGGGTGTTGAAGGTTATATCCGTGCTGCTGATATTTCTCGTGAACGTACTGAAGATGCAAGTAAAGTATTATCAGTCGGCGATGAAGTGGAAGCGAAATTTACTGGTATGTCTCGTAAAGATCGGGCATTGACATTATCTATCAAAGCAAAAGATTCACAAGATGAAAGTGAAGCTTTGAAAGAATACTCGAGTGCGCCTGCTAACAATAACACCACTTTAGGTGATTTGTTAAAAGAGCAAATGGACCAGCAAGACTAGTTAGGGTAATCTGAATAAAGAAGCACCTAGGGTAACTTAGGTGTTTCTTTTATTTAAAAATATTGCTTGGAATAAGTAGTGAATATGGAATTAAGGCTAAAGTCGTAATTCTAAGGAATACAAAATATGACAAAATCAGATTTAATTGAAATACTGTCTGAACGACAATCACTATTAAACTATCGTGATGTCGAGTTAGCGGTAAAATTGATTCTAGAACAAATGAGTGAAAACTTATCTAACGGTGATCGCATTGAAATTCGTGGTTTTGGTAGCTTTACACTTCATCACCGTCCAGCCCGTGTCGGACGTAATCCAAAAAGTGGTGAGTCTGTGACATTGGATGAAAAATTTGTACCGCATTTTAAACCTGGTAAAGAGTTACGTGACCGCGTGAATAACGCCGCGGGCTTTTAATAAGTAAGCATGAAATTCAGTCAAGAAGATCCGACTGATGCCCTGCTAGTCAAATCCTATGATGATAACGCTATCGTCATACAATCAAGCGCATCGCCCGATTTAACAAGGTTAACCACGCCTTTTATACTCAGCGCTGATACCTTAGATCAGAAAACTCAACTGAATGCCATTGCAGATTTGACGGTTGAGGATATTGATTATTTTAAGTCGCATGATATTGAAGTTGTTATTCTTGGCCAAGGCAAAGTAACGCGAGTGTCTCCACAGAGTCTTGTGCAGTTTTCTGAGCGTGCAATTGGTTTGGAACAGATGCCAATTGGTGCAGCCTGCAGAACGTATAATTTACTAGTCTCGGAAGGGAGACGCGTCGCATTGGTTATTGATTTCCAATAATCGCTACCGCTTTTGCCTTCGCAGAAAGTATAAACAACCTTTTCTTCTCCCCCTATAAAAAATGATGTTCGTTTTAATATATATAAGTAAGCTAATGATAAATAAATGATTTATAATTTATTTATGTCATTAGGTATTTATTGTTGTTGACCGACGTCAACGCGAAGCGGAAAATACCACATAAAATGAATGGTTAAATGTTTAGTGCAATCGTGAGTATTTTCAAACGGAAAGTTGTCATAAAACTGAACAGAGATTAACGACTCTTAAAAGACAGATTCCGACAATATAGGTTCATGATGCAAGAGCAACAGCAATATAGTTTCGAAGTAGTGAAATGGTTTACTTATATGGCAGTTGTTTATTTCGTATTCGGAACGGGCGTAGGAGTCTGGATCGCGGCCGAATTAGCTTGGCCCGCATTGAACTTCGACAACCCTTATCTCAGCTTTGGTCGCTTAAGGCCTCTCCACACTAACGCAGTTATTTTTGCCTTTGGTGGCTCGACGCTGATGGCTTCAGCTTATTATATTGTACAGCGGACATCCGGAGTTAGACTCTGGAGCGACAAACTCGCTTGGTTCACCTTCTGGGGCTGGAACATCGTTATTCTTGGCGCCGTCATCACTCTACCGATGGGTTTGACCCAATCAAAAGAGTATGCCGAATTAGAGTGGCCACTAGATATCCTTATTGCAGCAGTGTGGTTAGCTTATACCTTTAATTTCATCATGACCTTATCAGTAAGAAAGGTGTCTCACATCTACGTTGCTAACTGGTTTTTCTTAGCCATGATGGTGATGGTGACATACCTCCATGTGGTTAATAGCTTGGTTATCCCGGTTTCGATGTGGAAATCGTATTCGATTTTTGCAGGTGTTCAAGATGCGATGATTCAATGGTGGTGGGGACATAATGCAGTTGGTTTTTTCTTAACGGCAGGTTTCTTAGGGATTATGTATTACTTTGTGCCTAAACAAGCGAATCGTCCTGTTTATTCATACCGTCTGTCTGTTGTGCATTTTTGGGGTTTGGCTTTTGGCTATGTTTGGCTTGGTGCCCACCATTTACAATACACCGCTTTACCTGATTGGACAGGGTCATTAGGCGCTGCAATCTCTTTAGCGATGATTATTCCATCATGGGGTGGCGCCATTAATGGTTTATTTACTTTAAATGGCGCGTGGGATAAGTTAAGAACGGACTACACGTTACGTTTTTTAGTTGTCTCTTTAGCATTTTATGCCATGGCTACCTTTGAGGGTCCTGTGATGTCGGCTAAAACGGTCAATGCCTTATCACATTACACTGATTGGACTATTGGTCATGTTCATGCCGGTGCCTTGGGCTGGGTTGCCATGGTGTCAATTGGTGCGATTTATCATATGGTCGAAAAGCTCTGGAATACCAAAGTCTATTCAGTCAATTTGGTGAATATTCATTTCTGGATGGCGACAATAGGTACTGTACTTTACATCACATCAATGTGGGTGTCGGGCATTATGCAGGGGCTGATGTGGCGTGCATATGACGAATACGGCAATCTAACCTATACTTTTGTTGAGTCATTAGCTGAGATGTTTCCATATTATGCAATGCGAACAGTAGGAGGTTTTATTTTCTTCCTAGGTGCCTGTCTGATGTTGTTTAATATTACTGTGACGATTCGTAAAGTACAGGCAAATCCAGCCAGCGATTTGTCAAAAGTTGCTGTTATCGAAGGGTAGATGATGTCAGAGCCGGAGAAAAAGAAATCGATTTCTTTACAAGAGCGCCTAGAAAAAAACATTTGGGCCTTAGTGTTAGCCACTGCGATGATATTATCCGTCGGTGGTATTGTTGAGATTGTCCCGTTATTTTATTTGAAGACCACATTTGAAGATCAAGTACACCCGGAATATGAGGAATTACTTGGTGTTAGACCCTATACCGTATTGGAGTTAGCGGGTCGGGATATTTACCAACGCGAAGGCTGTTATTTATGTCATTCTCAAATGATCAGGCCGTTTAGGGATGAAAAAGATCGCTATGGTCATTACTCTCTTGCTGTTGAGTCAAAATATGATCATCCACATCAATGGGGTTCTAAGCGAACAGGTCCAGACTTAGCCAGGGTCGGTGGTAAATACTCTGATGAATGGCATATCCAACATATGATGGACCCACGGTCAGTCGTACCAGAATCCGTTATGCCGCGCTATCCTTGGTTGAAAGATGCCAAAATTGATGGTTTTGGTATGGAAAAACGATTAAAGGCGATGAAAGTATTAGGCGTACCTTATACAGAGTCCGATATTCGCAATGCGGCTGTTGATGTCGAAGGTAAAACTGAAATGGATGCCATGGTTGCCTATCTGCAAGTCTTAGGCACAATGGTCAAATTCCAACCAGGGAGAGATTATCGTGACTAAAATACAAGCCTATTTTCAAACAGATTGGCAGGCAATGACTGCAACAGACTGGGTAGGCCTGACTATCAATGTCGTGATTTTTATTGCTTTATTAGTGCTGTTTTATTGGGTTTTCAACCCCAAAAATAAGGAAAAATTAGAAGCACATCGTCATTTGCCCTTTAGAGATGAAAGTGACACCTCGGGAAATAAACATGGCTGAAAAAGAAGAGTACGAAAAAGTAAAGGATACGGGTCATAACTGGGATGGGATCACCGAACTTGATAACCCACCGCCAAGATGGTGGCTAAATGCGCTTTATCTCAGTGGCTTATTCGTTCTGGTTTACCTTATTTTATATCCTTCGTTGCCTTTAGTGCATGACAGTACTAAAGGGTTATTAGGTTGGACTCAAATAGGGGAATACAAAGAAGCATTAGCAGTGATGGAAGAAAGGCGTGCTCCTTATGAAGAAAAATTTTCCCAAATGACGATAGAGGAAGTGCTCGTCGACGCAGATATGCTGAATTACATCAGTGCCTCGAGTAAGGTTTTATTTGGTGATAATTGTGCTGCTTGCCATGGCGTTGGTGGCCAGCCACCTCAAGGTGCTGCTTACCCAGTTTTAGCTGACGATGACTGGCTTTATGGTGGCACTATTGATGAAATTATGATGAGTATCGCTAAAGGTAGGATAGGATTGATGCCTGCTCATGCTGGGGCTTTAACAAAACAAGAAGTGAATTTATTAACGCAATTTGTGATTGATAGTTCGAATGGGGTTAAGAATGAAGCTGGCAGAGCGCTTTATGATGAATTTGGTTGCGCGATGTGTCATGGAGATGATGCTAAAGGCGATAAATATGCAGGCTCAGCCAATTTAACGGACAGAGTTTGGCGCTTTTCTGGAGAAGAAGAACAAGTACGTCGTACTATCCTACATGGTGTCAATGATAGTTTTGATCCTCAAACACGTTTGGCGATGATGCCTCAATGGAGTGAGAAAATGGCCTTAATGCTTGAAATTAAAGCTGACGTGTTAAATGGAGGAGAAAAAGTAGAAGATATTAATTGGGAAGATGAATTAAGTGGCGATGAAACAGAACGTTTATCAGAAAGTGATATCAAAAAACTAGCCATTTATGTGCATCAATTAGGCGGTGGTGAATAACTGCAATTCATTTGCTTAGTAAGGAACAATAGCTGCTTTGCAAGCGTCAAAATACGAACCAAATTTAAGACAATTAGCCACAGCCCATCGCAAGATGAGATGTCTATGGCCTAGGTAAGGCACGTGAGTGAATTAGGGCAAAAAGAACAAAGAAAAACAGAAGATATTTACCTTCAAGCGGCAGATTGGCAACTGAATACGGGTGGACAAAAAATAGTTGCTAAACGGCTAACCGGCCGTTTTAGAACATTAAAATGGTTAGGCATGTTGACATGGTTACCTTTCTTTCTCGGTCCTTATATACGGTGGAATGGCCAACAGGCAATTTTATTTGATCTCCCAAACCGGCAATATCACTTCTTTGATATTACCGTTTACCCGCAAGATATTTGGATGTTGGCGTTGACGCTAGTTTTTTTTGCTATTTTATTAGCGGTCGTCACCAGTGTCGCGGGTCGTGTTTTTTGCGGTTATTTTTGTTTCCAGACAGTTTGGACAGATATATTTACTTTCATAGAAGGAAAATGTGAAGGGGAGACGCCCAGCAAATCAAGTAAGTTTAATGCCTCGCCTTGGACCTTAAATAAACTGAAGCGAAAAACAATGAAACATGGTTTGTGGTTAGTGGTTGCCATGTTAACAGGCATTTCATTTACGGCTTGGTTTACAGACGCATTCCAATTATGGCATGACTACCTTACATTAGAGGCGGCAATGCCAGCATGGATTGCATTGGGTGTTTTCACCACGGGGACTTATATCCTTGCTGGCTTTATGCGCGAACAAGTGTGTCTTTGGTTATGTCCATATGCACGTATACAAAGTGTAATGGTCGATCAAGATACAATTCTCCCGCACTATGATGTCCAACGCGGCGAGCCGCGAGCCAAATTGAGAAAAAGCCAGCCAAGGCAAGATAATGGGAGTTGCGTTGATTGCAAATTGTGCGTGGCAGTATGCCCAACAGGGATTGATATTCGACAAGGGCAACAGCTTGGCTGTATTACTTGCGGTCTTTGTATCGATGCTTGTGATGACATTATGACCAAAACGAATCAGTCAACGGGACTAATACGCTATGCATCTCATAAGGAAATACATGATGATGCGGAGCCAGTAGCCTATTATAAACGGCCAAGAGTATTGGTTTATACACTGATTATGTTACTGGCATTGTCTGGAATTGTTTCAGGGCTTAGCGGTTTATCTCCAGCAGAATTTAATGTGTTGCATGAACGGCAGCCGTTATTTGTCCGGTTGAGTGATGGGGCAATACAGAATAAATATGTTTTGAAATTATTGAATAAAACACAGCAAGCAATGACAGTGCAATTTGGTATAACAGGAATAGAAGGTGCAACATTGCATCAGGCTGAAGCACGATCAATAGAACCAGGGAAAGTGATGGCAATTACTGTTTTTGTACGGTTGCCAGAATCAAGAATACAATCTGATATCACGCCTCTTACCTTTATTGGTAAAGTGCAGAACCAACCAGATATCGACCTAATCTATCAAAGTATGTTTTTGGCACCAAAACACTAAAGTGACTGAATAATGATTTCCCAACGAAATAAATCGGCAATGAAAAACCCATGGGTTATTGGCCTGATATTGTGCTTTACAGTCTTTTTAATGGGCAATGTCACTTTCATCTATTTAGCGTTTAAAGAAGCGCCAGATTTGGTATCAAGTGATTTTTATGAGCGTGGTGAACGCTATGAAGAGACACTAAGAAAAGCCCAACAAAAAAAACAACTCAAATGGACTGGCGTATTGATAGCGCCACAGGAAATAAAGGTTAATCAAACCCAAAGTTATGATGTTGTGATTCAGGGTAGTGAAGCACAATCTGTTGAGATTACGGCTATAACTTTTCATGCTTATAGACCATCGGATGCCAATGCAGATTTTGAAACTAATATGATGGGGCAGCAAGCTGGGCTATATACGACGGATATTGCATTTCCTTTAGCAGGAAGCTGGGATGTAATTGTCGAAGTAAAACAAGATGATAAACGCTTGTTATTAACAAAACGTTTGACCGTGTTACCTTAATGGGATGATGTCAGACGCCTGCTATCACTGTGGTTTAGATCTACAACCAGAATCAACGTATACGGCCATTATCGGACAAACTGAAAAAGCATTTTGCTGCCTAGGTTGCCAAAGTGTCTGTCAGGCTATTCACGATGGCGGCTTAGCAAGTTTTTATCAAAAAACACCTGATGCTCAAACATTAACACCGCCCAGTACTAATTTTGAACACGATAGCGTGTCATTTTATGATCTCCCTGAAGTACAAGCTGATTGCGTCGCAACGGAAAACGGCATTAGCCATATTGATCTATTAGTTGACAGTATTCACTGCGCAGCCTGTGTTTGGTTAATAGAAAAGTCATTGGGTAAGTTAGTAGGCGTTGAATCAGTCCAAGTTAATTTTACGACTAAACGGCTTAAGGTTAGCTGGCAGTCACAAAAAATAAAACTCTCCGTCATCTTCAAACAGTTACAAAGTATAGGGTATCAAGCTATCCCGTTTGATAGTGATATTGCTGAGCAGCAAGAAGTAAAGGCACACAGGAACTTGCTCTATCGAATGACATTTGCTGGTTTTGCAATGATGAACATGCTTTGGGTCTCAATCGCCTTGTATTCTGGCGCGGATCAAGGAGAGTTTAAAAATTGGTTTTATTGGATCAGTTTTATCATTGCCACGCCAACATTGCTGTATTCAGGCTATCCATTCTTAAAGCAAGCAATACGCGGTCTTAGCCAAGGCCAGCTGACGATGGACCTGCCGATTAGTATTGGAGCGACAGTCACTTACGCATATTCAAGTTATGTGCTGTTGTCAGCAAGTGGCCAAGGCCATATTTATTTCGATACTGTTGTTAACTTTTTATTCGTCATTTTATTAGGTCGTTATATTGAGGCTGCATCTAGAAAAAAAGCCTTATCCGACACCCATAGAATGATGACACTACAACCCAAACTAGCGACTGTCATCCGTGATGGAAATAATGAAATTACATCTATTAAGCAGGTCAAGGTGGGTGATTGCGTACTGATCAAACCCGGTGAAAAAGTCCCCGTCGATGGCAAAATTATTTTAGGCGAAAGTGCGATTGATGAGTCAATGTTAACCGGTGAGTCTGTTCCTGTAGCTAAACTGAGTGGCGATAAGGTAATAGCAGGTAGCATTAATACTGAAGGTGCATTAACTGTTGAAGTAGAGCAAGTGTTGACACAAACGGCTTTGGCAAAAATGCTGGCATTGATGACTCAAGCACAACAAGATAAAGCACCGATTCAGGCGCTTGCAGATAAAATTGTACCTTGGTTTGTACTCATAACATTAAGCTTAGCAGTCATCACTTTCTTATTTTGGTACCAGACTGATTTTGAAAAAGCCTTGCTTGCAGCGACATCTGTTTTGATCATTACTTGTCCATGTGCACTGGGTCTTGCAACACCGATGTCAGTCGCAGTGGCGACTGGGGTAGCAGCAAGAGTAGGTATTATTTTAAAAAAAGGTGCAGCATTAGAGCAGTTGGCCAAAGTAGACCACATGGTATTCGACAAGACAGGGACATTAACCGAAGGCAGGTTAGAGATTGTGTCTATCCATACAGGTGGGGTAATAACCGATGAAGAATTATTACAAATATCAGCTTCCATAGAAGCATATTCCGAGCATCCCATTGGCAAAGCAATTGTTGCTGCGGCACGAAAAGGAGAAATGACTTTATTGCCAGCATCTAACTTTAAAGTTTATCCAGGGAGAGGCGTCAGTGCTGATATTGACCAGCGTCGTTATTTAATGGGTACAGAAGCCTATTTAAGAGAGCAAAGTATTGATCTGGCACAAAAATGGCTGGAAATTGTTCTAAAGTGTGAACGAGAAGGGATTAGCGTGATATTTATCGTTGAAGATAATCAGGTTTCTGGCATGATGGGATTTAGTGATAGATTGAGGGTAGATGCGGTAGCAACAATAAACACATTACAAAAAAATGGGCTTGGTATAGAAATTTTAAGCGGCGATAGAGCACGTGTTGTCGAAGCCATAGCGGTAAACTTAGGCCAGATAAAATATCAAGCAGACATGCTACCACAGCAAAAAGTGAGGGCGATTAATGACATGCAACAGCAAGGAGCAATCATAGCCATGGTCGGAGATGGTGTTAACGATGCTGCAGCCTTGATCCAGGCTGATGTCGGTATTGCTTTGGCATCAGGCACAGGAATGTCCGTTGAAGGCGCTGATATTGTGTTAACTCAGAATAAGTTAACGACATTATTAACGGCTAAGAAAATCGCTGATAAGACGATGAGCGTAATCAAACAAAATATGGTCATATCATTGATTTATAACATGATTATGGTGCCGTTAGCCATGATGGCCCTAATTAATCCATTGGTTGCAGCGATTACAATGCCAATCAGTTCTTTACTGGTTATTGCCAATGCAAGCAGGATACAAACGTGTCTGAAAGGGTGACTTAATGGAAGTTATTTATGGTTTATTACCCGGCATGCTGATACTAGGTGTGCTTGGCGTAGCTGTTTTTATCTGGGCTGTTAGAAGTGGTCAATATGATGATATGGATGGTGCTGCAAGCCGTGTATTAATGGACGATGAGGATGAGGTTCCTGAACAAAAGCAAGTGGATAATAAAAAGGATGATTAACGTCACGTGTTTAAAGTAAGCAGTATAAAGCAGCTATTACAACTTTGGTCAGTCGGGACAGTATTCGCTATTGTCTTGATGGCGATGGCCGGCATTTATACCAATTTTCTATTTTCTAATACGCAACAAGAGTTGACCGAAAAAGTGATTCCTGTGGAAGGTTTGAGTCATAATATTAGTAATTTGGCCACGACCTTAGCAACACAAGAAAAATACTTATTAGTCTCAAATTTACTCGATACGGAAGAAAAAGACAGCGCAAGGCAAGAACTAGAACAGAGTTTTAAAGCACATTGGCAAAACTTGCCGGCCTCATTAAAAGAGGGTGAGACGAAACAAGCTGCGGAGCAGTTTCGTGAGGGTTATCAGCAATTTTTAAAGGTTGATGATCAGTTATTGGCGAGTATGATAAAACGACGAACGACTAATCTAGCCATAGAAAAAAAGATGGCTGACTTTGAAAATAGTCGTAGTGAAGTTAACGCTGCGTTATTGCTGTTACCAACACAGGTAGAGAAAGCGCCAGGCAACAATGTAACCAACCAGAGAAAGCTATCTGTTGCTTCAAAGACACTCGCATTAGATATGGTGACATTGAATAATTTGATACTTAAGCTACAACAGAAAAAGCAAACAGAAAGCAGTTTAAGTAGCATAGCCACGGAAATAAAACGAGTAACTAGCGATTTTCCAGCCGATATGATGACGCTGAAGAGTGCTGTAGGCTCTGGACCAGCAACGACGGTAATTTTAAGGAAAATAGCGAACGATGTCCAAAGGATGAAAGTGGCTGCAATAGAGGGGAATACCTCACTCTATCAGTTGTAATCTCAGAAATTAAGCGATGAAACTAAACTCATTTTTGCCCAACAAAAATCGACAGTAGCACTCAGTGACTTAATACAAGGCTTGGATGAACTATCACACTTAATTCGTCAACAAAGTATGGTGGACATCAACAACGCAATTTCTATTGCCGATAAAACTCGGTGGGTTTTAGTCGTTTTAATGTTGTTGGCAGCGTTAGTAGTGATTAAGTTTATTTCAAATATTTATAGGCGTATTAATGAGCCTTTTGAAGATGTTAGGAGTGCAATGCATGCCCTATCGTCAAAGCGGTTTGAGACTCGGCTTGATCGTACTGATTATATCGATGAATTTACTTCATTAGCGACAGATTTCAACCAGTTTGCTAGTACAACTCAGGTTTTGATAGAAGACCTAGATGCTACGAAACAATCGCTACAGCAGCAGGAAGTGCAACTAAGAACAATCTTAAATGGTGTACCTGAAGCAATTATTACACTTAATGCTGAAGGAGTTATAGCCTCTATCAACCCATATGCTGAACAGGTATTAAAGGCGGATTAAGAAAAACTACTTGGAGAGCCATTTACACGTTTTTTTGAACAAAGCGAACAAGTAACAAGTATTACCGCCTTGTTAGAAAAGCAAGAGAAAACCAAGGAGTTTAAGGGCTTAGATTATAACGAGCAGCCTTTTTCAATGTGGCTATCATTAAGCGAAATTTCTGACCAAGCAGATCAACATTTTGTTTGTGTTTTATCGGATGTGACAGAATGGAAACAAACAGAACGTAAGTTAATACGGTCCAGCTCTGAATTAGATACCATTTTAGAAAATGCTATGGTTGGCATTGCCTTTATGAAGGATCGACAGTTACTGCGTGTGAATCATAAATTTGAAGAAATATTTGGTTATAGTAAAGAAGAAATCATAGGGAATAGCACGCGTTACCTGTGTGCTGATGAGACGGTATTTGATGAGCTAGCCTCGGCTGTTTTTAGTCGCTTAGAAGAAGGGGATACATTTGAAGGTGATGTCCAGTTTGCTAAAAAGAACGGGGATATTTTCTGGTGCGGCTTGTGGACTAAAGCAGTTTCTCCAGGCCAACCACAAGAAGGCACGATTTGGATTTTTGAAGATATTACTAAGCAACGAGAGGATCATCAAAACCTCCGAGATTTGGCAAACTTAGACGCCTTAACAAAGTTACCAAACCGGAGTGTCTTTAATGACCGGTTAATGCATGCGATACACAAGGCCCGGCGAAACACAAAGCGCTTGGCCATCTTCTTTTTGGATTTAGATCATTTTAAACATATCAATGATTCATTAGGCCATAAAGCGGGTGACCAGTTACTGTGCGAAGTGGCAAAAAGGCTAAAAGCATGTGTACGAGAAGGTGATACTGTTGCACGTTTAGGCGGCGATGAGTTTACTTTAATATTGGAAGATATTCAGTCTGTCCAGTATGTTGCCAAAATAGCTGAGAAAGTCATTTCTTCAGTCAGCAAGAGTTATATATTGGGCACGACAGAAGTCAATGTCAGCCCGAGTATTGGGGTTAGTCTATATCCTGCTGATGGCCGCGATGTGGATGTACTTGTTAGGAATGCTGACGCAGCAATGTACCATGCAAAAAATACCGGCCGGAATAATTTCCAGTTTTATTCGGCTGAAATGAATGCACAGGCAGCCCATCGTTTGGCAATGGAAACGAGTTTACGGCGTGCAGTAGAGGAGCAAGATTTTTATCTGCACTTCCAACCGCAAATTGATATTGGCAATAATAAAATTATTGGAGCTGAAGTACTATTACGCTGGCAAAGTCAGCAGTGGGGCGAAGTGTCACCGATTGAATTTATCCCTATCTTAGAAGATACGGGGTTGATTGTTACAGTGGGTGAACAAGTATTGTTCCAGGCCTGTGAGGCCTATATGTCATTGCGAGATAAGTTAGACCCCGATTTTAAAATTGCGGTTAACTTGTCGGGTCGACAATTTAAAGGGGCTGCACCCTTAGCTGTTTATGTGAGAAATGTACTAGAACGAACTGGCATGCCAGCAGCTAACCTGGAGCTTGAAATAACAGAAAGTATTTTAATGGAAGATACTAACCTAGCTATTAAGACATTATCTGAATTGAGTGAGCTAGGTGTGACATTAGCGATAGATGATTTTGGAACGGGTTACTCCTCTTTATCTTACTTAAAAAAATTCCCATTAAATGTACTCAAAATTGATAAAAGCTTTATTGACGATGTTACCCACGAAGGCGATGATGCCGCGATTGTCGATGCGATATTAGCAATGTCAGGTCACTTGCAGTTAGAGGTTGTTGCAGAGGGAATCGAAACCCTCGAGCAATTAAGGTTTTTACAACAACGTCAATGTCAGCGAGGGCAGGGCTATTTCTTTAGTCGGCCATTGAATTTTGAAGCGTTTGAAAGTTTAGTTCAGAACAAGAAAATTGCAGTGGCACATTAAGCTGCCAAATTTTAAGGTACTTGTAGCCAAAAAGTAGCAGGACCGTCATTAATTAAAGACACTTGCATATCAGCACCAAATTGACCTATTGCGACATTGTTATGCTGTTGGTGCGCTTGCAGGCATAAATAATCAAATAGTCTTTCGCCAAGTTCAGGCGATGCCGCACTCGTAAAACTAGGCCGCATCCCTTTTTGGGTGTTCGCAGCTAGCGTAAACTGGGGAACGAGTAACAAACCACCGGCGATATCTTGTAAAGATAAATTCATTTTACCGGCTGAATCTTCAAAAATACGGTAGCCTAATATACGTTGTAATAGACGGTCTGCTTGGCTTGGTGTATCGCTAGGCTCAATACCAACCAATACTAAGAGGCCTTGTCCAATACGGGCAATTTCATTGCTATTTACAGCCACCGACCCTGTTTTAACACGCTGTATTAAACCAATCATTTTGCGAACAATGTTGTTAAAGATGCAAACTGTGCCGCTATTTCATCTGTGGTGGAGACTAGAGCATCGACAACACTGTCTTCATTTGCTGCATGACCCGCAAGATGAATCATCGTCAATTTGCTGTGAGGTAACGCTTGATGTAAAGCCCAAGATTGTTGTGTTGGGCAAACTAAATCATATTGGCCTTGAATAAGCCAAGTTGGTAAGAGCCTTAATGCGTCGAGGTCACTGAGCAAGGGTCTGTCTGAAATGAAGCATTGATTCAACGCGTAATGGAGCTGAATTTTAAAATGCGCCATTAATTGTGCTTCATCAATAAGCATTGCCGATTTGTTTTGTTGTTCGAGTCGGCCAATGGCACTTTGCCAATCATTTAAGGAAGTGGCCATAGCTAAGCGCTGCTCTGGTTCAGTAGATTGTAATGCCGACATAAAAGCAGAAAGAGGGGCCATTTGCTGTATTGGGTTTAAACAATGCATTAAAGATTGCCATTGTGATGGGAATAATTGTGCTGCGCCATCTTTGTTGTAAACCCATTCGATATCTTGCTGGCGGCCTAAAAATACACCACGTAAAACCATTGCTAGAACATGACTTGAATGTTCCCGGGAATAACAAATCCCAAGCGTTGAGCCCCAGGAACCACCGAAAATCAACCATTTATCGATACCTAATTTTTGGCGGATGGTTTCCATGTCATGAATTAAATCTTGCGTTGTATTCCGCGATAATTCTCCGAGAGGCAGAGAACGACCACATCCACGTTGATCAAACAAAATAATATGATATTTGTCAGGGTTAAAATAACGACGGTGCTGAGGACGACAAGCAGATCCCGGGCCGCCATGTAGATAGATGACAGGTATGCCTTCGGGGTTACCACAACATTCAAAATAGACCTGGTGGGCACTCAAGTCGTCTATGGCAGGAATATCAAGGAAGGCGCTAGCGTAAGGCGTGAGTTCGGGGTAAAGCGGACGCAAGGGCAAGTTTTGTGGGTCGGTCACGTCGTAAATAGCTCAAAATTGTAATATGGATGAACTATATCATGACTAGAGATGGTAATTAGTCTGCGATTGCGAGAAAATGGGCACCATGACACAGTCATTTCAATCAACGCATTACGCCAAGAAAAAAGGCATATTAAATCTATGAACTTGCATGAGTTTCAGGCTAAACAATTATTTACCCGTTACGGGATTCCGACACCACAAGGTCAAGTTGTTACCAGTGGCGCGCAAGCGAGGCAAGCAGCCGAGCAGTTAGGCGGTAATGTTTGGGTTGTCAAAGCACAAGTGCATAGTGGCGGCAGAGGTAAAGCAGGTGGTGTGAGGATTATAGATACGCTTGATGGTGTAGCGGATGCCGCTTACGACTTATTAGGCCAACGCTTAGTTACACACCAAACATTGCGCCAGGGCTTGCCGATTAATCAAATCCTCGTGGAAGAACCGTCCGATATAGCCCGTGAACTTTATCTCGCGGTAACAATTGATCGTATTACGCAACGAATTGTCTTCATGATTTCTGCAGAAGGTGGCATGGATATCGAACAAGTTGCAGAAAAAACACCAGAAGCAATACTTAACTTATTCATTAATCCTGTTGTGGGTCTACAAGCTTATCAATGTCGTCGAGCTGGATTCTTCTTAGGGCTGACTGGTGAAGCATTTAAAGACTTACAAAAAGTCATGCAAGGCTTGTATCAATTGTTTACAGAAAACGATGCTGACTTAGTTGAGATCAATCCTTTGGTTGTGACCAATCAAGGGGCTTTGTTAGCTGTCGATGCTAAACTGAATTTAGATGCCAATGCTTTATTCAGGCATGCCGAACTGGCTGCAATGTTTGATCCTGCACAAGAAGATGAAGCCGAAGTCGTCGCACAACAGCATGGCCTGAATTATATTTCTCTCGATGGAGAGGTGGCTTGTATGGTTAATGGCGCTGGACTGGCCATGGCAACAATGGATTTAATCAAGAAAGAAGGAGGGCAGCCAGCCAATTTCTTAGATGTCGGTGGCGGTACAACTGCTGAGCGTGTGGCACAAGCCTTTAAATTGATTCTATCTGATACAAAAGTGAAATCGATTTTAGTTAATATTTTTGGAGGTATTGTGCGTTGCGATTTGATAGCAGAGGGCATTATCCAAGCAGCGAAAGAAACGGGATTAACGTTACCGGTTATTGTGAGATTAGAAGGAACGAACGCCCAGCTAGGTCGAGAATTATTGACTAATAGTGGTATGACAATCCAAGTAGCTCAAGATTTGACCGATGCTGCAAGACAGTCTGTGTTTGCTGCAAAGGAGGCACAATAATGAGTATTTTAGTCAACAAAAGCACCAAGGTGATTTGTCAGGGATTTACCGGTAAACAAGGTACATTCCATTCCGAACAAGCCATTGCATACGGCACCCAGTTAGTCGGTGGTGTCACACCGGGGAAAGGCGGTCAAAGGCATTTAGAACGTCCCGTATTCAACACTGTTGATGATGCTGTAGCTGAAACAGGGGCCGATGCCTCAATGATTTATGTACCAGCGGCGTTTGCTGCCGATGCCATCCTTGAAGCTGCTGACGCAGGGATTAAGATTATTGCTTGCATTACAGAAGGCATCCCCGTTCAAGATATGCTGCGTGTTAAACATGCATTAAAAGGCTATGGTGCAATATTGATCGGGCCAAATTGCCCCGGCTTGATTACGCCTGGTGAATGTAAAATTGGCATTATGCCAGGTGATATTCATTTGGCTGGAAAAATCGGCATCGTATCAAGGTCTGGTACCTTAACTTATGAAGCTGTACTGCAGACAACAATGAATGGCCTAGGTCAGAGTACATGTGTTGGTATTGGTGGTGACCCCATTCATGGGATGAACTTTATCGACTGCCTTGCCTTATTTGAGGCCGATCCCCAAACGGAAGGGATTGTGATGGTCGGTGAGATTGGTGGCCAAGCAGAAGAAGATGCCGCACACTATATCCGCGATCATGTAACTAAACCCGTAGTGGCTTATATTGCAGGTTTAACAGCGCCCGCCGGTAAAAGAATGGGTCATGCTGGGGCGATAATTAGTGGTGGTAAAGGGACGGCAGAAGCTAAATTGGCCGCCTTAGAAACGGCAGGGGTAATGATAGCCAATTCACCAGCTGAAATGGGCAATGCCATGTTAGTGGCAATGGCAGCACGTTAATGAGTGAACCAGTTTGCTTGGTAATGGGCCAAATAAACCCGTTAGTCGGAGATATTGCAGGTAATGTCGATATGATCATTGCGGCTGCAGAGAAAGCTAAAGCAGAATTCAATGCTGATTTACTGATCTTTCCTGAACTAACGCTTACTGGCTACCCACCGGAAGATCTATTACTTAGACCTGAACTTTTACGCCGTGTTGAGGCGGGGTTATTAAAGCTAAAACAAAACATTAAAGGCATCATGATTGTTGTTGGCCATCCTGAAGGACAAAAGGGTGAGCTTTATAATGCGGCATCAGTGATTGCCGATGGACAGTGTTTGGCCAGTTATTACAAGCAGTGTTTACCAAACTATAGCGTCTTTGATGAAAAACGCTATTTTATTCAAGGTGACGAGGCAACGGTATTTGATTGCAAAGGTATTAAGTTCGGCATCACTATTTGTGAAGATATTTGGTTTACTGCGCCGGCATCACAGGCTGCAGATAGTGGCGCTGAAGTATTATTAAACCTGAATGCCTCACCCTACCGACAAGGAAAGTGCCAAACACGGGAAGTCGAGGTTGCACAACGCGTATCAGAAACGGGTTTGGCCGTTGTTTATGTCAATCTAGTTGGCGGACAAGATGAGTTAGTTTTTGATGGTGGCTCGTTTGCTATGTCACAACAAGGTCAAAAAGTATCTTCTGCGGCAGTCTGGGAATCAGCATTACAGCCGGTTAAAATAATGAGAGAGGACACTGGAGACATAGCCTTAACGGGTCAATTAGCGACGAAACCATCAGAATTAGCGATGATATATCAAGGGCTTGTCACTGGTTTACGAGATTATATTGAAAAAAATAACTTCCCGAGTGTTGTGATTGGCTTATCAGGTGGGATTGATTCTGCGATGACTTTAGCCTTAGCCGTAGATGCGATCGGTGCAGATAACGTTAAAACTGTCATGATGCCGTCTCAATATACTGCTCAAATTAGTTTAGATGATGCACAAGAGATGGCTGCCCGTTTAAAAGTGTCTCATAGCGTGATCGCAATAGATGATGTGTTTGCTCAGTTTAACAATAGTCTTGCAGCGCAATTTGAAGGGACCGAAACTGACACAGCTGAAGAAAATATTCAGGCACGGTGTCGGGGGGTATTGTTGATGGCTATTTCTAATAAAACGGGCGCAATGGTGTTATCAACGGGAAATAAAAGCGAAATGGCTGTTGGTTATTCAACGTTATATGGCGATATGGCGGGGGGCTATTCACCACTTAAAGATGTCTATAAAACCTTAGTCTATCAACTAGCTGAATATCGCAATACATGCTCAGAGGTGATACCGACACGTATTATTACCCGAGCTCCCTCAGCAGAACTAGCAGAGGATCAGTTTGATCAAGATAGCTTGCCGCCATATGAGATACTTGACGCCCTATTAGAGCAATATATTGCACAAGACCTATCTTATGAAGATATGGTGGCAATTGGAGGGGATCCTGACATCATTATGAAAGTGATCAGATTGGTCGATACAAATGAGTATAAGCGGCGGCAAGCGCCACCAGGTATTCGGATTACAGAACGTGCATTTGGCAGAGATAGGCGCTATCCTATTACTTCAGGCTATACCATTCATTCAAAATTACAGTAGGGGCAAAAATGAAAAAGATTGAAGCGATTATAAAACCCTTTAAATTAGACGATGTCCGTGAAGCATTATCAGACATTGGTGTAACAGGTTTGACCGTATCAGAAGTCAAAGGGTTTGGTAGACAAAAAGGTCATACCGAATTATATCGTGGTGCTGAATATGTCGTCGATTTCTTGCCGAAGATTAAATTAGAGATTGTGCTTGCAGAAGATCAAGTTGAAGCGTGTATAGAATCGATTACTAAAGCAGCGCACACCGGTAGAATCGGCGATGGTAAAATTTTTGTGACGCCTATCGAACAAGTGATTCGTATTCGTACTGGTGAAGAAGGCGAGTCCGCAGTTTAAGCGTAAAAAATATCTTGGCGCGTCAATAGCGCGCCAGAATTTCAAGCAATTTTACTCGACCACTATTTCCTTGATGGCAGCAATGCCAGCATAATTAGGGTAATTTGTTTCTAAGACACGTAAAGTATCTTCAGCTAAGTCATCCAATTCTAATATTTTGTAGGCCTTAGTTACGATAACCAAGGCATCAGGCATTGCGGGTGTACGCTGGTAATTTTCCACGACGTATTTACCCCGGTTTAACGCTGCGATATAAGAACCACGACGCATATAGAAGTGAGCAACATTAACTTCATACCGCGCTAATCGATTCCGTAAATAAACAATACGTTGACTGGCATCTTCAGTGTATTGGCTTTTTGGGTAGCGGCTGATGAGATTATTAAAATCCTGCAGGGCAAACTGTGCAGCCCCTGGATCGCGCTGGGATTCGTCACGTGGAATATATCTTTCTATAATCCCAACATCCCGTGTGAAATTAATCAAACCACGCAAGTAAATGGCGTAATCCATATTCGGGTTTTGTGGATAGACACGGATAAAGCGATCAATAGTAGCTATGGCATTTTCGGGGTCATCTGCTTTGTAATGTGAATAAGATGAGTCAATCAATGCTTGTTGCGCATAGTCACCAAATGGAAAGCGAGCCTCTAGATCACGATAATATTTAAGCGCGGTTTCATAATCCTTTTCATCCATTGCTTTTTTTGCTTCGGAATATAATTGTTCCACAGACCAGCTATCTTCAGGTTCAGGGACGGGCTCTGTATTGATACCAAGGCTAGAACAACCAGAAAGGACCAGTAAGCTTGCAAGGAGTAGGAGATAATAATTTTTCATGGGGATAGCTTACGCAACCGTAATAACGAAGACAAACTGAATTTTACTATTTTGCAGCAACAAAGGTGCAATTAATTCGTTGCTCTGAGTGAATAAATAATTCCATGTACAATGGTGCCATTATTAAAGATAGATTAGGAACAAAAGATGCGTGCTTTCTTCATTGCGCTTTGCGTGTGTTTGCTCATACCAACAAGTCAAGCCACGACATTTAACTTAGACACTGCATCAACAAGGGTGGTGGGACATAACCTAATTGTATACAGCCGAGCACAGGATACATTATTAGATATTGCGCGCCGCTTTGATATTGGTTATAGCGAAATTGTCAATGCAAACCCTGAGCTAGATGTTTGGTTACCAGGGTCAGGCAAACGTGTACTGGTTCCGAATCAATATATTCTGCCTGATGCACCACAAA
Organism: Piscirickettsiaceae bacterium; assembly: GCA_018646825.1. Classification (GTDB taxonomy): domain Bacteria; phylum Pseudomonadota; class Gammaproteobacteria; order Nitrosococcales; family Methylophagaceae. The sequence goes on along the minus strand of JABGUA010000054.1, from coordinate 2,322 downwards.
AAGGGATTGTGATAAATTTAGCAGAAATGCGTTTGTATTATTATCCTAAACCGGTAGCAGGTAAGCCACGACAAGTTATTACCCATCCAATTGGCATTGGTCGAGAAGGTTGGCAAACGCCGTTGGGCAAAACCAAAATTATCCAAAAGCGCAAAGATCCAACTTGGACTCCACCGGCATCGATTCATGCGGAACATATAGAAATGGGCGACCCACTGCCCAAAGTAGTGCCTGCAGGGCCTGATAACCCACTTGGAGCTTATGCAATGCGCTTGGGTATGCCTGGTTATTTATTGCATGGCACAAATAAACCTTACGGCGTGGGACTACGCGTTAGTCATGGCTGTATTCGCTTATTCCCTGAAGATATTGAACACCTTTTTGGGCTCGTAACAGTGAATACACCAGTAGAAATTTTATATCAACCTTATAAAGCATCTATGCATAACGGCGACTTATATGTCGAAGCGCATGAGTCCTATGATGATATGCCAGAACAGCAAAATAATATGACACCCATGGTTAAAGCCATTCTTCAAGCCAAAGATAAATTAACAGACGATGATTGGTTGTTCGCCCAAGCGATGATTGATCAAAACTTGGGTGTCGCGCAGCGTATTGGTCAAATTGAGCACAAAATGATTGAAGATGTGTGGTTCATCCATTCAGGTATGGCGACAAAAGAAGTCAAAGAAATACTAAATCAGACTTTGATAGCAATGGGTTTTGGCGACGCATTTTGGCCGATTAGAGGAGCAGAAGGGGAAGTGTTAGTAGGGCCATTTGAAAGCTATGGCGAAGCGGGGAAAATAGCAGATAAAATTTATAATGAAACGGGTGAGCCAGTCTGGGTGACCTTAGTTCCTGGCGACGTTTTGTAAGCTTCTAAGAACAGCACAAACAAAAAAGCCGAGAATTTAATTCCCGGCTTTTTACGTTCATAGTGCGTTGAGTAAAGTCAGAGACTTATTTGCTCATTGCTTTATGGAACATGCGATCTACTTTAGCATTTGCTTCATCAGCAGCTGTTTGAGCTGTACGAGCAGTTACTAATGCAGTGTCAGCAGTGTTTTCAACTTGCAAAAGGTGGGCTTCGATTTTACCAACATGTGCTTCAACACGACCGAAATGGTCTTTAACAGCTTGGATATCAGAGATATCACCTAAAGTGTGAGTATGTGTGCTCGCACAACCTGTGATTAAAACTAATGGTAAAACAAGTGCACCTAATTTTGTTAATGATTTCATTCTATATCTCCTCAGTATTTGTAGTGTAAATCTCATAAGTCAATTACATTGCTCAAGAGCAATATACACAGGAGGCTATCAGGAATTAATTACACTGTCCAACCTGATCAAACTTAATCTGATACAGAAATGATTTATTGCTATAATGCTCGCCTTTGTTTGCTCTGATAGATGTTCACATCAAGTTTGAGTTAACGTCCTGTTTTATTTGCTCTGGAAAAACTAGTTTATGCATCCAATGCTGAATATCGCTATTCGTGCAGCGCGAAGTGCGGGTAATATTATTATTCGTTCACTACAACATGTCGAACATTTAGAAGTGACGACAAAAGGCCGCAATGATTTTGTATCTGATGTTGATCGCTTAGCTGAGCAAGAAATTATTAATATCATCAAAAAATCCTATCCAGAACATGCCATCTTGGCAGAAGAGTCTGGAGAAGCAGGTCAGAATGACACCGTGTGGGTCATTGACCCTCTAGATGGGACAGCCAATTTTTTACATGGATACCCTCACTACTGTGTGTCGATAGGCATCATGGTCAAAGGACGGATAGAACATGGCGTTGTCTATGATCCCTTACGAGATGAACTGTTCACGGCAAGTCGTGGCGGGGGTGCACAATTAAATGACAGGCGTTTACGTGTTACTAAGCAAAAAGTATTAGAAAATAGTTTGATCGCAACAGGCTTTCCTTTTAAGTATCACCAACATTTTCCTGCCTTTTCTGAGATGGTCAGTGCAGTTTTTCCTCAAGTTTCTGACTTAAGACGTGGTGGTTCAGCCGCATTAGACTTGGCTTATGTCGCTGCAGGACGGGTTGATGGCTATTGGGAAATAGGACTTCAGAAATGGGATCTGGCGGCGGGCGTATTACTCGTTGAGGAAGCGGGAGGGGTCGTCACAGACTTCGTTGGCGGAAATGGTTATATTGAGCACGGCAATATTGTTGCTGGTAGCCTTGGCGTCCAACAAGCTTTACTCGATGAAATCCAACCACACTTAACAGAAGTATTGAAAAAATAAACTGAGTGTTAGGCATTCGCCTAAACCAACGGCATATAATTTAATTT
>JABGUA010000245.1 GCA_018646825.1 Piscirickettsiaceae bacterium | reverse complement strand
TTTAATCATATTTTTATTAGTTAGGTGTCTTTAATGTTCTGTTTGATCTGTTGTGGGGTCGACAGGTTGCAGTTCACTGTATAACACAAACAACCCCATTCTTAAGTATTCAACTAGTTCTTCAAAGTTAGTTTCTTCTTCGTTAGAGTCTTCGAGGACTTCATCGCTGATTTGACTTATTTTGACGGCATCAGCGATATATTCTTGGCAATCTTCTGATAACTCGGTGTCATCTGTTAGGCCTGACGAACCTAAGCCGTAGACTAAACCCTGACACCAATCTGACATGGCTAAAATGCGCGATGGCAGTGGTGCATTGTCATCGGGTAGCGTCAGTTGTAAATCAAAATCGAGGCTATTAAGTGATTGAACTGTTTGATCAAATAGCGCAGTCAGGTCTAAAATTTCTTGGTCATCTGGTGCGATATCGTCATATAAACTTTTATACCAGTCTATGCGGTTTGCTTGGGAATCCAGACAGAGCAAGCCACATAGCGCACCTTGTAGCTCGGCTGCATTCGCGGGGCCATCACCCGTGTTGTTTTCTGGTGAGAGGGATGGAAAGTATAATTCTGACATCGTGATAGGGCTCAAAGTTAAAAAACATATTATGACAGTTGTTGACCCAGTTGGCGGGGCACGTCTATAGTTAGTGCTTATTTTTATCGTTCAAGAATGCATAGTAATGGAAAAAGACGATCTGCAACAATTAGAACAGCAAATAGATGACTTACTTAGGGTCAGTCGCCGAACGCGTGAAGAAAATATGTTGTTGAAATCACAACAGTCTGCTTGGGTCACTGAGCGCGCGAAATTAGTAGAGCGGACGGAACTTGCTCGTAGCCGTATTGATAAAATGGTTGAACGTTTAAAAGAGTTGGATAACGAATTATGAGTTCACCTGTTGTTGTTAATATTCTTGGCAAGGAATATCAAATTGCTTGTCCTGAAGAAGAGAAACCTGCGCTGATAGCTTCTGCACAGATGTTACATGACAGCATGGAAAAGATTCGCGGTACTGGAAAAGTCGTCGGATTGGATCGCATTGCGGTGATGGCAGCACTGAATATTGCGCATGAATTGATTGGATTGCAGGGTCGAGAGGGTGAAGCAGATCCTGAGGCAATAGGAAAACTTTTGCTGATGAAAGATAAAGTTACCGCTTTTTTACAAGAAGAACGCCAGCTCGATCTCTAAAAAGTCCTTTGCATCGCTGTAAATGAGCGTATGATCTTTTCTTATGTTCTGCGGTGTTCGATAGCGACAAGTGTGTCTTGAGCCGATAAGAAAATGCTACGGAAACTGATATTGATGAGGCGTGCAGGCTCGCAAGACGAGAAGCCCAATTGTTAATAAAGGTCTCCACTTGAACCTCCTGGTTCAAGAACCCGTTCGTACCGGCACTGTGGGACTGTTTTATTGCTTCTTTATCTACGCACTAGGTAAAACCTCAGTATTTCTCTTCATGGCGTTGTCTGTTTTAATGAACAGTGCATTTGCACACTTTAGGAAATATGATGTTTAAGCCTTTCCTCACCTGTTTTAGCCTTTTTTTATTGTCGTTATCGCCCTTAGTTTATGCGGATGCTTCTTCTGAGCGCGTCAAGCACTTATTAAACGAAGTGGATGATTTATGGCGTGGCGAATCTTCTTATGCCGTGACATCGATGCATGTTAAGACTGCACACTATGAGCGGACAATGAAAATGGAGGGCTGGTCGAAAGGTAAGGAGAAAACCTTATTTCGGATCATGCAACCATTGCGTGAGAAAGGGACATCGACACTCAAGTCTGATAACCATATCTATACTTACCTTCCTAAAACAGATCGGACTATCAAACTGACCAGTGGCATGATGATGGGATCATGGATGGGTAGCCATTTAACCAATGATGATTTGGTGAAAGAAGCGCGACTGGAAGAAGACTACACGGCTGAAATAAGTTTTGAAGGTGTGCGAGACGACCAGAATATTATTGAGTTCACCTTGATTCCTAAAATCGATGCAGCAGTGGTCTGGGGCAAGTTGACGCTGACGATTTTAGCTGACAGCCATATTCCGCTGGTGGAATATTATTATGATGAAGATATGGCATTGGCTCGTACCATTCGTTTTACCAATATCCAACAGTTAGGTGGGCGACAACGCCCAGCGGTATTGCGTGTTGTACCCGCTGATAAGCCAGAAGAATATACCGAGTTCGTTTATGAAGAATTGTCTTTAAATGTGGCGCTAAAAGATAGCCTGTTCTCTCTATCTAGTTTGAAGAAACGCTAAGCGAACATTATGAATTTATTTACTTTGGCAGCACGTAACGTTTACCGACATCGTCACCGAAGTTTAGTGACAACGTTAGCGATGGCATTTGCCTGCACGATGATGATCGTTTTTGCTGCGCTAATGGAAGGGTTTGCTATTGGCAGTGAACGTAATGTTGTGTCAATGAACACAGGCGACATCCAAATTCATCAATTGGGGTATCGGGATGACCCTGATATTTATAGTTTAATCACTGATTCAAGTGTTTTATTGTCTTCTTTCAGAATAGCTGATTTCTTTGCGACAGAGCGGCTATTTGCCTATGGCTTGATGGCGAGTGACCTTGGCTCTTCAGGGGTGCAATTACGTGGTGTTGACTTAGAGTCTGAGCCTACGGTTACTGATATTGATCAGCATGTTATGGCCGGCCAATGGCTATCGGGTAATGAGCCCCAAGGTGTGGTTATTGGTAAAAAGTTATCTAAGCTGTTGGATGTCGAATTAGGCGATGAATTGATTTTTGTCGGCCAAACAGCAGATGGTTATATGGCCAATGATCGTTTTCAGGTGAAAGGTATTTTAAAGTCAGTTTCAGCGGGTATTGATAATGGCGGGGTGTTTATGAGCAACACGATGTTGCGAGAGCTGATTAGTCTACCTGCGGGCGCGCATGAAATTGTGTTGATGCGTCAGGATAGGTCAACTGATTTACTAGAAGCAACACGGGTCGTAAAAGAAAAATCAGGTGCTGATTTAGAGGTGATGAATTGGCAGCAATTAATGCCCATTATTAATCGTTTTTTAGAAACAGCCGATCTACAAACTTTGATTATGATGATTTTCACTTATATTGCTGTTGGGTCGGTGGTATTGAATGCGATGTTGATGAGCGTATTTGAACGGATTCACGAGTTTGGCATAATGAAAGCAATTGGTGTGAAGCCTTGGCAATTAATTCGTCTGATTTATTGTGAAATGCTTATTCAGACTTGTTTGGCTGTTGTTTTAGCTTTGCTGTTTGGGAGCGGCTTGGCTTGGCTTATTCAAGAGCATGGCATTGATATGTCGTCCTTGGCAGATGGCATTTCCTTTGCGGGTATTGCATTTGATCCAATTTGGTATGCGGCGTTGACGGCCGATGCCTTAATAAGACCGACCTTCTTCTTATTTGTGATCGCAGCGATTGCAGTGATTTATCCAGCGATTAAAGTCGCTGTTCTCCATCCTGTTGAAGCGATTCATCACCAATGAAGTTAAATACACTAGCTTGGCGCAACTTGTGGCGGCACAAACGTCGTACTTTGATTACCGCCTCTTCAATTGCTTTTGGAGTGCTACTCGCTGTGACGTTTACAGGTGCTGGCGATTATTTTTATACGCGCATGATCGATGCTGGCGCTAAAATGGGTATGGGGCACTTGACGATTTCTGCACCGGATTATAATCGCGCGCCAAGTAGCCAAAAACGTTTGCAGGGGACTGATCAGTTACAAATAGCATTGGCTGATTTACCTGAAGTGAGCTCAGTGATTGCACGCATTCAAGGGCAAGCGATGTTTGCCAGTGCGAGAAAAAGTGTCGGTGGTACATTTATCGCGATTGACCCTGCTA
>JABGUA010000143.1 GCA_018646825.1 Piscirickettsiaceae bacterium | reverse complement strand
TTCAGATCCGTTGCTAAACCAGAAATGACCGTTTGTTCGCTGTCTCGCATTAACTCTGCAATACGCTGCACAGCTTCAGCTAACGTTGTTTCTTGGCCATCAACGCGGGGGACTGTTTCGGTTATCGGTGTTTCAAACCCCTTAACCGTAATGGGATCACCATTTTCAACCACGGTTAATTTTTGGCCTGTTACTGAGATCGTCAGATCATCTGAAGCAATACCACAGAATGGGCTTGGTACTTCTTGCCAAAAACCAGCATCATTTCTCTCTGTCATTTTTCGCCTCAATCTCCGGTTTAAAAATTCAATTGGACTGACTTATTAACCATTAAGCATACCGTAATATTCGAGGCCTAACTACGCCTAGTACGCAGTAAAAATGAATCAATTTTGTTTTTATTAAGCTGTTTTTGAATACTGTCTGCCTTGTCACGGCCAACAATAGGACCAATCAAGACCCGATGCCATGTTTCACTATTATCAATCGTCACGGTTTGAACTTTAGATTCAATACCCAACAAAGCCACTCGCGCTTTAAAGCCATCGGCATCAACTGCATTTCTAAATGAACCAACTTGGATTAGATAGCTGACGCTTTCCGTCTTCTTAACCGCTGCCGTTTGTTTAGACTTCTGAACTGTTTGTTGTTTCTTGGCAACCTTAGGTCTATCTACTTTCACTTCCATCTCTGGCAAGATATCGTAAAAATCAAACGTCGGTTCAATCGTATTGGATTCTACTGATTGGCTGATCTTAGCCTTAGGTTCTACCACCGTATCGGCTGGCACTGTGTCTTTAATATGCAGCAAAAACATGACAAAGGCACCAACAGAAAAACTAATTAACATCGCTGCAATGGGCAGTCCTTTTTTCTCAGGCTTTTTTCGGCTATTTCTGCGCTTTGTTGCCATTTACATTGTCTCCGGTGAGGACACGCCCAAAACAGACAAACCATTGGTAATGACTTGTTTGACCGCTGTAATCAACGTTAAACGGGCTTGGCTTAATGGGACATCATCGACAATAAACTGATGGGCATTGTAGTAAGTATGGAAATCGCGGGCGAGATCCATCAAGTAATGCGCCAATAAATGCGGTGTGTAATTCATTGCTGAAGAATTAATAACCTCGGGATAACGCGATAACATCGATAATAAAGCCTGCTCATGATCTTCTGTTAGACGCGGTAATTGATTTTCACCTTCTGTCTTATCCCAAGCGAGACTTCGCTCTGACAGTTGTCTAAAAACACTACAAACCCGTGCGTGTGCATATTGCACGTAGTAAACAGGATTATCATTACTTTGAGATTTGGCTAACTCTAAATCAAAATCCATATGCTGATCTGCCCCACGTAATACATAGAAAAAGCGGGCAGCATCTTTACCCACTTCTTCACGTAGCTCACGTAAAGTGACAAATTGGCCGCTTCGTGTCGACATCGACATTTTTTCACTACCGCGATACAGCACAGCAAATTGAACTAAGAGTACTTTTAAGCGCTCAACATTTTCACCCATAGCGGCCAAAGACGCTTTAACTCTAGGAATATAGCCATGATGATCAGAACCCCAAATATCAATCACAGTATCAAAACCACGTTGGTATTTATTTAGGTGATAAGCAATATCTGAAGCAAAATAAGTCGTCTGACCATTGTCACGAACCACAACACGATCTTTTTCATCGCCGAATTCTGTTGATTTAAACCACCAAGCACCTTCTTTTTGGTACAACATCTCCGCTTCTTTCAAGGCATCAATGGCTTTATCAACAACACCCGTTTCCATTAATGACCGTTCAGAAAACCATTCATCATAGTTAGTACCAAAGTCTGCAAGATCTCGACGAATATCAGATAAGATGCCATTTAAACCAGCATCAAAAACAGAACGGTAAGCCTGATCCCCTAACAATGTTTGTGCTTTTAAAATTAAGCCATCGATATGCTGCTCTTTATCACCGCCATCTGGTTCATCAGCAACAAGATCATCAAAAACGACCGTGGCTGGTTTCACAAGAGATAGTCCATATTCCTGCTTCAAACCATCTGCAATCGTTAAAACGTAATCGCCTTTATAGCCATTACTTGGGAAAACTAATTCTTCTCCACAAGCTTGTAAATACCGTAACCAAACGCTTGTGGCTAAAATATCCATTTGGCGGCCAGCATCATTGACGTAGTATTCACGATGGACATCAAAGCCCACTGTTTTCAACAAACTACTCACTGCTGACCCAAAAGCAGCACCACGCCCATGACCAACATGTAATGGCCCCGTCGGATTAGCAGAAACAAACTCAACTTGAACAGATTGTCCAGAACCTAAATCACTACGGCCAAATTGATCACCCTCAGCCAAAATTGTTTTTACAATTTGCTGAGCAGTATCTGCAGATAAAGTGAAATTAATAAACCCTGGGCCTGCAATATCAACACGGGTAATAAAATCCGTTTCAGGTAAAGCTTCAACCAGTAATGTTGCGATTTGTCGAGGATTCATCTTTGCTGAACGGGCCAACATCATCGCAATATTACAAGCAAAATCCCCATGTAATTTATCTTTAGTCCGATCAATTTGAATCTTTGGTAAAGCCATTTCTGGCAAGCTATTTTGAGCGATAAGATCGGTTAAAACGGTCTCAATAATCTGTCTAAGCTGATCTTTCAATGGCTAGGGCCTTCAAGATGAAAATATTATCCTGCCATTTTAACTGATCCCAACAGTGGATCACATCATTGATTAAGACCGCTATAAATTTATTTATACCGATATTTAGCTATGTTAGTGTTAAACATAACAATAAAATAAATACTAAAGGTAATTTCAATGGCACAACAATCAACATTCGAAGATGCATTATCACGAGTAAAATCCTTAGCTAAACTGGCTAATATTGATAAAGAAATTACCGATGCCTTATGTCACCCAAAAGAAATGATGTCGGTTAGCCTCCCGATTCGAATGGATGATGGTACCAAGCAATATTTTCCTGCTTACCGATGTCGCTATAACAATATTTTAGGCCCAACAAAAGGTGGTGTCCGCTTTCACCCCAATGTAAACCGAGACGAAGTTCAAGCCCTCGCATTATGAATGACGATTAAATGTGCCGTTGTCGACTTACCTTTTGGTGGCGGAAAAGGTGGCATCACTGTCGACCCTAAGCAACTTTCTACCATGGAATTAGAAAGATTATCCCGAGCCTATATGCGTTCGATGATTAATTTTATTGGCCCACATCGTGACATTCCTGCACCAGATGTTAATACCAACGCCCTGATCATGGCATGGATGCTAGATGAATATGAGGCTATCAAACGAGAACATTCCCCTGATGTTATCACGGGTAAACCTGTTGAATTAGGGGGTAGTTTAGGAAGAAATGATGCAACGGGACGGGGCGCTTACCTTTGTACGCTTGAATTAATTAAAACAATGGGCTGGTCTCCAAACAACCTGACTGTAGCAATACAAGGCTTTGGTAATGGAGGCTACCATATCGCACAATTACTTGAAAAAGTCGGTTGCAAAATCGTTGCCGTCAGTGACTCTCAAGGGGGTATTTACTCTGAGAGTGGTTTTGATATCGATAGCTTATGGCAAGAAAAACAACGATCAAGACAAGTTAGGGCCGTTTATTGTGATGGTTCGGTCTGCGAACTTATTGAACACACCGCCATTACCAATGCACAATTGCTTGAACTTGATGTTGATATCTTAGTCCCAGCCGCTGTAGAAGGGGTGATCACGAAACACAATGCGGACAATGTCAAAGCCAAAGCAATTGTTGAAATAGCCAACGGACCCATTCTATTCGAGGCCGATGCACTATTACTAAAAAAGGGGATTAAAGTGATACCGGATGTTTTGGCTAATGCAGGAGGAGTCACCGTCAGTTATTTTGAGTGGGTTCAAAACCGCAGCGGTCTACAATGGTCTTTAGATGAGATTCACCAAAAACTCAAAGACAAAATGGTCAATGCCTTTTCTCAGACTTGGGAGTTAGCAGAAGAAAACAATTATAGTTTACGCGAAGCTGCTTACATCAACGCTTTAATCAGAATTGAGACCGCAACAAGTAAACACGGCACACAACAAGACTTCAAACAAAAATAAGTCACATCAAATCGATAGGATCGATATCGATCGACCATTTTACTTTTCGACTACTTTTCAGACTAGATATTTCTGTCATATGATGATCTAGTAGCTGATGTAATACTTTACGCTGCTGTGTCGTCAATAATAACTGCGCCCGAAAATAACCTGCTCTTTTTTCCATCACGGCAGGGACGGGACCTAAAATCATCACTGCTTGTTGATTACCTTTATTCATAATTGCAGCAACTTCTGACAAAAACACCATAGATAAATCTTGTGTTTTTGCTCTTGCTCGAATGATACATAAAGAACCCACTGGTGGCATTGAACTACTCTTACGCTCAGCTAATAACGAGGCGGCGATTTCTCCATAATCATGATGTAATAATTGTTGCCAAAAAGGATGCTCAACTTGATTACTTTGAATGTAGACACGTCCTGATTTCTTACCTCGTCCTGCACGTCCTGTTACTTGAATTATCAATTGTGCCAACACTTCTGTTGCACGAAAATCAGCACTAAATAAACCTTGATCAGCATCTAAAACGCCCACTAAAGTTACGTCATGAAAATCATGTCCTTTTGCCAACATTTGTGTGCCCACTAATATCTTTGCCCCTCCTTGCTGTATTTCTGACACTAACTTAGCAAAGGAACCCACTTTTTGTGTGCTATCACGATCAATCCGTAGAACAGGTACCGCGGGAAAGAGGGATTGTAAACTTTGTTCTATCTGTTCTGTTCCAACGCCATAATGGCCCAAATTTGTAGATTCACATTCTGGACAAGCTTTAATCAAAACCTGATTAAAACCACAATGATGACAACGTAATTGGTAACGGCCCTGATGAATAATCATCTTAGCATCACAATCAGGACAACTCGCTTGCCACTGACAATCATGACACATCAGTATTGGGGCATAGCCCCGCTTATTAATAAATAATAAAACTTGGTTATCTTTTTCTAGCTCTGTTTTCACTGCCTTGTATAGCACCGTTGATAATCCATTAACAGCCTGGGGACCGCTACTATCAACCATTGTCACTGTTGGTAAAACTGCACCCGTTGCCCTTTGAGTTAGAGTGAGTAACCGATATCGCTTTGAAAGTGCATGATAGAAAGACTCTAATGACGGCGTTGCACTGCCTAAAACGATTGGAATATCAGCTTGTTTTGCACGCATTAAGGCCACATTACGGGCGTGATATCGTAGGCTATCTTGCTGTTTATAAGAGCTGTCATGCTCTTCATCAATAATAATAAGCCCTAAATTCTCTAAGGGAGTAAACACTGTAGAACGGGTTCCGATAACGACATCTGCATGGCCTAATTGGGCTAACAACCAAGCTTGATGCCGGTCAGTTTCATTCATTGAAGAATTGATTACAACAATAGTGGCGGCCAAATGTTGCTTAAATCTGGCCACAAACTGGTCTGTTAAACCAATCTCTGGAATCAAAATTAGCACTTGTCTGTTTGTCGCCAACATTTGTGCTGTCAGTTGTATATAAACCTCAGTTTTACCACTCCCTGTAATACCTTGAATCAGGCTGGTATTAAAAAATTTATTATTATTCCATATATCTTTAACAGTATGTGACTGCTCACTATTTAACATTTTAAATGGCAAAAGTACTGTTTCAACATCAGGTTTCAAGATCTCTTGATGTTGCTTAATAAGTCCTTTATTTAACAAATTGAGTAGAACAGGCCGACAAGATCCAAGTTGTTCATATATTTTTTCTTGGCTAAAGCGGCCATCTCTTTCACTGAGAAAATCAATGATTTCTTGTTGCTTTTTTCCTAATGATTTTGGAGTTATTTTAAGTTTTATAAGAGACCATGATAAAACGGTTTTTAAAGTATTAGGTTCACCAGATCTTACTTTTTTAGGTAAAGCAACTTGGTAACAATCTCCAATTGGGTGGTGATAATAATCACTGGTCCATTGGATTAAGTTAAATAAAGATTCAGAAATAACCGGAGCAGGATCGATACAGTCAATAATCGTTTTTAAACGGTCATTAACAAGGTTTTCATTAACCTCTGTAATTTCCAATATAAAACCAATGACTTCACGTGTTCCAAAAGGGACTTTAACCCGATCACCTAATTTTACTTTAGCGAAATTAGGATTAATTAAATAATCGAAAGTTTGTCTTAATGGACAAGGAATGGCTATTTTTGCAATGAAAGGCATAGATTAATAATAATAAATATATTTTAAAAGATTAATGATGTTAATGATTAATGCCTGTGGATAAGGGGATAAAGCAAAATATCAATTGTCTTTCAAGTACTTAAATTCTTTCCTCATGTGGATAACAAAAAAGTTAATAGTCTGTTTCCTGTGTTTAACTCGGTAACTTATCCACAGGTAAAGTTATCCACAGCTTATGCTGAATGTTATGAGCCCTGTTATACAGATCTTATACTCTCAATTTCAAATGGTATCCTATACAGAATAAACTAGGGTTTTATGATGAAATTAGCACTAATTGTAGCAATGGACGAGGCCGGTTTAATCGGCAAAGATAATGATTTACCGTGGCGGTTATCAGCGGATTTACAATATTTTCGCCGTGTCACAATGGGTAAACCGATTATTATGGGCCGTAAAACACATGAATCGATAGGTCGGCCTTTGCCTGGACGGGATAATATTATTATTACCTCAGACACACAATATCAGGCTGAAGGATGTATTGTCACCCATTCTATATCGGGAGCATTAAAGCAATGTAAACAAGTAGAAGAAGCAATGATAATGGGCGGAGCTTCTTTATATAAACAGTGCCTGCCTTTAGTCGATATTATTTATTTAACACAAGTTCATGCGACTTTAAAAGGTGATACATGGTTTCCAGCGTGGGATAAAAAAGACTGGATAGTAGTGTCTGAAAAAAGGCATCCAGCTGATGATAAAAATGAATATCCTTACAGCTTTATGGTCTATCAACGGAAAATAATAAATTAACTCTTTGAGCCTAGAAGAGAAATAGCAGCTTGGGTATGCTCTGCGGCTTCATGGCCTAAATCAGTGAGGTAGCCACCGTCATCACGTGTTACGAAGCCTTTCTCAAACAAACGTTTTGCTGCATCTCTTAGTTCTGGTCGTGCGTCTTGATGGACTTTAATTCCTTCATAAGTGGTATCTAAGTTATAACGTAACAGGACTTCTATTTCATCAATAATTTGTTGGTTAATAGGCATAATGACTCCGTGAATAAAATAAGATATAGCTTTATATTACAGCAATTTTAAGGTTGTTTTCATCACATTTTTATTCGTTTAAAATGCAAAGACAGTCACAAAAAGCCAGATAAAGACTGTGTCATAATAAGTATTAGAAACATGATCATATTCTATGACTAATGTAAGGAGCGTAAAATGGAAATTCCAGGATTATCGCCATTAAGCAATCAATCGATAGTGACTAACCCTTTAAACCAGCGTGAGACATTACAAGGGCAGCAAACACAAGCACAAAGTGCGAGTGAAACATCAAGCACAACCCTGTCATCAGAGCAAGAAACAACAGGCTTGTCTGATACAGAAGTCGTTAATGAATCTAACGAGGCAAGAGAAACTACGACAAATAACAACGGTAATGCGAATTTAGGTGCAACAATTGATATTACCGTCTGACGGAGAAAAAGAAAAATGACCAGTCCAGTAATCTCAAACGACCCCCTTTATCGATTGTTGAGAGAAGGGAAGGTAGATGAGTTTAATCAGCGTATTGCTGCGGGTGAAAAAGCGGATTTAAACGGCTGTGATTTTAGACATATTAATTTACAGAGTCTAAATGCTGATGGGTTAGATTTTTCAAATAGCTACTTTCGACAAGCCGATTTAAGCGGAATTGATTTTTCAAAATGCAGTAATTTTGAAGGTGCAAGTATCCACGGCGCTAAAATTTCGGGTGTTTGCTTTCCAAGAGAAATTAGAGCGGAAGAGATTTTATTATCGTTAGAGCATGGGACGCGACTTCGATATACTTAGGCCTTTGTTACCTCTTCATCAGAGGCTTTTTTAGGTAGCCAGCGCGAACAGAATAAGCCTAATTCAAAAAGCAGCCAGACCGGTAAGGCTAATAAAGTCTGAGAAATAACATCAGGTGGCGTTAATAACATTCCGATGACAAAAGCGCCGACGATAATATAAGGCCGTTTTTCGCTTAGGCTTTCAACCGAAGAAACACCAGACCAAATAAGTAATAAGGTAGCAATAGGCACTTCAAAAGCAAAACCGAAGGCAAAGAACAGCTTTAAAACAAAATCTAAATAGCTACTGATATCGGTCATGACAGCAACGCCTTCTGGCGCAGCTTGTGTTAAAAACCCGAAGACGAGTGGAAATACAACGTAATAAGCAAAAGCAATCCCTAAGAAAAACAACGTTGTACTAGCAAATAACAGTGGAAATACAATACGTTTTTCATTGTCATATAACCCCGGCGCGACAAACCCCCATAACTGAAATAACAAAACAGGAATGGCAAGCATAATAGCGGTGCATAAGGTGAGTTTAAAGGGGGTTAAAAACGGGGACGCGACTTCCGTCGCAATCATTGTGCTACTTTCAGGTAAATGGCTTAGCAACGGCTCAGCTAAGAAATGATATAAATCATTAGAAAAGGGCAGTAACATAACCGCAATAACTAATACTGCTAAAAGACCTCTTAAAAGACGGTCACGAAGCTCAATTAAATGGGATACCAACTGTTTCTGCTGGCTATCCGTTTCCATTGTTACCCTTATCTGAATCAGGTGATTTGGCAAGTTCTGTTTTAACAGGTTCTACTGGCGAATCTACAACGTCCATTTCGTCAGGGACAACATAGCGAGGAACTGCAGGCGTTCCTTCGTCAGAGATCGCTTTTCTTAATTCATCAGCACGCAACTCACGTGAAATATCATTGCGCACAGACTGAATAGAGGCATTAGCCCGACCGATCCATAAACCAGTGACACGAATTAATCGGGGCATACGTTCAGGGCCGACAACGATTAATGCCACAACTGCGATTAATAGGATTTCCCAAAAGCCAATATCAAACATAACGGTTCATCGTTAAAGAGACTCAATGAATAAAATGGCGACAGGCCACAATATTCGATTGAATAATCCTAACTTTGTTTGTCTTTTTCAGTTTGCTGCATATTGCTTTCGTTATTTGCATGGTGAATCGAGACATCATCTTTAGCATTAACATCATCTTCACCTTCACGAACAGATTGTTTAAAGCTTTTAATCGCGCTGCCTAAATCTCCACCCATGGAGCGCAATTTTTTAGTACCAAATAAAAGAATGACGATTGCTAACACAATCACTAACTGCCAAATACTAATGCCGCCTAAACCCATGGTGTTCTCCTAATTAAAACTAGACAGGCCTTGGCCGCCTAGCAAATGTATATGTATATGTCCTACTTCTTGTCCGCCGCCAGATCCGGTATTGATAATGGTCCTAAAACCGTCAAGCAGGCCTTGGGCACGAGCCAAGTGAGGTAATTGCACCATTATATGCCCAATCAGCATTTGATGCTTGTCCGTCAAATCATCCAAACTTGTTAGATGAGTTTTTGGGATGACTAATAAATGGACAGCAGCACGAGGATTAATATCCTTGAAGACCAAGATTTGTTCGTCTTCATAGACCGTGTCAGCAGGAATGTTACCAGCAACAATTTTACAAAAAAGACAGTCAGTCATTATTTTGTCCTATTGGCTTTTTCTTCTAATCCAGACAAGCCAAACCGGCGATCTAATTCATCTAAAATGAGTTGTGGATCAATATCATTATGGGCCAGCAAGACCATACTGTGGAACCAAAGATCTGCTGTTTCGTAAATGATTTCATCACGGTTTCCACCTTTACCGGCAATCACAGTTTCAGTGGCTTCTTCCCCTAATTTCTTGAGGATCTTATCAGTTCCAGCTTGATATAAGCTAGCGACATATGAGCTATCTGGGTCAGCGGATTTGCGAGCTTCAAGCACAGCGGTTAATTGCTTTAATACATCAGTCATGAGTAAATCTCTTTCGGATCTTTCAACACCGGTTCAGTACTAATCCAGTGACCGTTTTCTAATTGTTGGTAAAAACAATGATGACGGCCAGTATGGCAGGCAATGCCACCAATTTGAGTCACACTCAGTAAAACAGCATCATTGTCACAATCTAATCTGATAGATTTTATTTGCTGTTGATTGCCTGACTCTTCACCCTTATGCCACAATTTTTGGCGAGAACGAGACCAATAAACCGCGTGACCTGTTTCCATTGTTAACAACAAGGCATCACGGTTCATCCAAGCCAAAGTGAGCACCTGTTGGCTTTCAAATTCTTGGGTAATGACGGGGACTAAGCCATCGTCATTCCATCTCACTTGTTCAAGCCAATTCATGATAAACGGACCTCAATACCTTGGCTGGCCATTTGTTGCTTTGCTTCACCAACAGTGTGTTCACCAAAATGGAAGATACTGGCTGCTAATACAGCATCGGCTTCACCCAGCTTCACGCCGTCAGTTAAGTCTTGTAATTGTCCGACACCGCCTGAAGCAATCACCGGAATATTAACCGCTCGGCTGACTGAGCGAGTCAACGCTATATCAAAACCAGATTTAGTGCCGTCCCGATCCATGCTGGTTAACAGAATTTCTCCTGCGCCATAAGAGGCCATTTTTTTAGCCCATTCAATCGCATCAATTCCAGTCGGCTTTCGGCCACCGTGAGTGAAAATTTCCCACTTCCCTGGTGCATTCACTGGTGAAACTCGCTTAGCATCAATAGCAACAACGATACATTGTGAACCAAACTTTTCTGCAGCATCTCGAACAAATTCAGGGTTGGTAATGGCGGCAGAATTAATGCCGACTTTATCTGCTCCGGCATTAAGCATACGGCGAATATCTTCTAATTTTCGAATACCGCCACCCACAGTGAGAGGTATAAAGACTTGGCTGGCTACGGCTTCAACAACATGGACGATCGTATCGCGATTATCATGGGTTGCAGTAATGTCTAAAAAAGTCAGCTCATCAGCGCCCTGTTCATCATAACGTTTAGCTATTTCGACAGGGTCGCCAGCATCACGAATATCAACAAATTGTACGCCCTTAACTACGCGTCCATTATCAACATCGAGACAAGGAATAATGCGTTTAGCTAAGCCCATAATTATGCGTAGTTTTGTGGTGGGTTTAAACGATCGGCCAGTGTTTGGCCTTCAGTAAGATCAATGGTGCCTTCGTATATGGCGCGACCCACGATTGCCCCCATGACACCTTCGCTTTCATAATGGCATAAGGCTTTAATATCGTCGTAATTTGTCACACCGCCGGAGGCGATAACAGGAATATTGATTGCGCGGGCTAAGTCACGTGTTGATTCCAAGTTAACCCCCTGCATCATGCCGTCACGGCTGATATCTGTATAGACAATCGCTTCCACGCCATCTTGTTCAAATTGCTGTGCGATATCAGTCACATCATGATGTGACAGCTTTGACCAACCATCAATGGCGACCTTGCCATCTTTGGCATCCAAGCCAACAATAATATGACCAGGAAATTCAGCGCAGACATCGCCGACAAAGTGAGGGGCATTGATCGCCTTGGTACCAATAATGGTATAGCGGACACCAGCTTCAAGATACGTTTGAATGGTGTCTTCATCTCGTATACCACCACCGATCTGAACATCAAGATCGGGGAAAGTGCTGCAAATCTCATGAACGACGCCTGCATTAACGGGTTTCCCTGCAAAAGCGCCATCAAGATCGACAATATGTAGACGCTTAGCACCAGCATCGACCCATTGCTTAGCAATCGCAACGGGGTCTTTAGAAAATACAGTATTGTCTTCCATCCGACCTTGTCTGAGACGGACGCAATGCCCTTCCTTAAGGTCAATAGCAGGAATTAACAACATAATAATATCTCCATTATTCAGGTTTAGGACTGTCCATCCCAGTTTAAAAAATTCTTAAGCAATTGCAATCCGGCCGATTGGCTCTTTTCCGGATGAAATTGCACAGCAAAAAGGTTGTCTCGACTTAAGGCAGCCGTGAATTCGCGTTGATATTGACAGGTTGCAGCAGTCACTGCTGCTTGTGCTGGATCAACAAAGAAGCTGTGTACAAAATAGAAGCGGCTTGCATCATCAATAGCATCCCATAAGGGGTGTGATGCGCTTTGGTAGACTTCATTCCACCCCATATGTGGGACTTTAAAATCATTCTCTGTCCGTGGCCGTTGGGTATGAAAGTGACGAACTTGGCCAGGAATAATATCAAGAGCGGTGACACCATTGTTTTCTTCGCTGTGGCTTAATAAAGCTTGCATGCCTAAGCAGATACCGAGGAAAGGTTTTGTTCGAGCCGCTTCGCGAATAACATCGTCTAAGCCTAAACGGTCAAGCTCAGAGATACAGTCACGAATTGCACCGACACCAGGGAAAACGATATGGCTTGCATTGAGGATCTGTTCAGGATCAGCTGTAATGTGGACAGCCGTATTCTCAGCGACAGTTTCTAGTGCTTTAGAAACCGAACGCAGATTGCCCATACCATAATCAATCACTGCTACGTGACGCATAACAAACCTATCTGAATTATCATTTTCTATTTTACGCGTTTAACAGACACTTAAATAGAAGTGTGTTGTTTTAAAGGCTACCTTTGGTCGAAGGCATTTGGCCTAGCGCACGGGCATCGAGGGTGACGGCCATGCGTAAAGCGCGGCCGAAAGCTTTGAACATCGTTTCAGCAATATGATGTGCATTGCGCCCTTTTAGGTTATCAATGTGTAAACTGACGCCAGCGTGATTAACAAAACCTTGGAAAAACTCATAGAATAAATCAACATCAAATTCACCAATTTTATCGCGGTTAAAAGTGACATCGTATTCAAAGCCTGGCCGGCCAGATAAATCTAATACAACACGACTCAACGCTTCATCTAAAGGTACGTAACTGTGGCCATAACGTACAACCCCTTTTTTGTCTCCAAGCGCTTTTTTAAAGGCTTGGCCAAGGGTAATACCAATATCTTCAACAGTGTGGTGAGCATCAATCTGTAAATCACCGTTGGCTTTAATAGTTAGATCAAATAAGCCGTGACGGGCAATTTGCTCCATCATATGATCAAGGAAAGGAACACCTGTTACAGCACTAAATTGGCCTTGGCCATCGAGGTTTATAGAGACCTCAATTTGTGTTTCAAGCGTGTTACGCGCAACAGTGGCAGTGCGAGTTGTCATGGTGTGTCCTAGCGCATTGATAAATAAAAATAAACAATGATAACTGTTTAAGCAATCGGTTTGAAGAGTATCATAGTAGATTAGAGTCAGCATGAGAAGTGACGATGTCACAAACTAACAATATTCAACCTTTAATTGAAGACCTCGCTAAAATTGAGAAAAGCAACAAATTGCTTGTGAAGATTGTTCTTTGCACCGGCTTTGCTTACCTTTAGGCCTTCATAGAGACGATCTGGTCTTGTTGGACAAAATTGTAAAACGCAGCCAAGGGTATCAGCCAAAACAGACTTTGTTCACTATATCGGATAAGTTCAGTACCCTTTATGTCGTCCGATCAGGTTCTTTTAAGACAACGATTTCAGCGAGCAATGGCCGAGAACAAGTCACGGGGTTCTACTTCCCTGGCGAATTCATCGGCCTAGAAGCACTCCATATGCCTTCTTATCAATCGACTGCTGTTGCGTTAGAAGCCAGCAGCGTTTGTGCATTGCCTTATAAGAAAGTACAGGCGTTAGGTGAAAGTATGCCGCGCTTACAATCACAGTTGTTAACTCGACTGAGCAAAGAGCTGGCTGGAGATAAAACCTTCATGTTACTTTTGGGTAAAAAGACATCAGAAGAAAAGTTAGCGACGTATCTCTTGTCACTGTCAAAGCGATTTGAACACCGTGGCTTTTCTGCTAAAGAGTTCAGCTTAACAATGTCTCGCAGCGATATTGCCAATCATTTAGGCCTTGCAGTGGAAACAATCAGCCGTGTTTTTACTAAATTTCAAGAAAACGGCCTTATTGTTATTGACGGAAAAACCATAACATTAGCCAATATCAATAAAATACAAGCATTGTGTGGCTAAAAAATAGGGCATAAAACGACAAACTGGCTTTCACTTGATCTATGTCAATGTAAAAAAGGGTTAGTTAAGTAAGATGACCTCCTAAGCAATATAACAACAGTTTAGGAAGTTACGAATGTTCGTCAGTAAATTTAATGTCTTGTGTTTAGCAGCGCTTGCCATGGGCGGCGCTGCGCAATCTGCCTTAGCTTATGAAGCGGGTGACTGGTTAGTAAGAGGTCGTATCATCACCGTTAGTCCTAATGATGATAGCGGCAATTTATACGCTAATGGCGGCACCCTAAATTTAGGCGAAGGCGTTAAAGTCAATGCCGACACCGTACCCGAATTAGACATCACCTACATGATGACGCCACATTGGGGTGTAGAACTCATCCTTGGCTACTCAAAGCATGATATTGATTCACGAGGAGCGGCAGCGGGTCTTGGTCTTGGCAAGGTGATTGAAACGAAAGTATTGCCACCGACGTTAACCTTACAGTATCACTTTTTACCGAACTCTTCGGTGAGACCCTACATTGGCGCAGGTCTTAATTACACCTATTTCTTTGATGAAGAAGTCGTTGGCGTCTTAGACCAACCTGATGCAAAAGTGAAGTTAGACAGTTCGTGGGGGTTAGCAGCTCAAGCGGGTGTGGATATTGACGTGGGTGATGACTGGTTTATCAACTTTGACGTGAAATACCTCGATATTGACACTGAAGCCAGGTTCAGCGGCATTAACGTGGTGGGCTCAGCCAATATTAATACGGATATCGACCCTTTTGTTTATGGTATTGGCATCAGTCGTAAGTTTTAAGTTTCATTATGGTTCTACAACTCGTAGGAAACCCCTTTAGGCCCTTCATTATTGAAGGGCTTTTTTTGGGTCTTATTTTGACTCTAAGGTAGTGAAAGCTTCCTCAGTACTCAAAAAAACTTGGCCTTGGAGTTTTCTAATGAAGGGCGTTTGTGACAGCTTATCCATAACGGGTCCTTTCACTTCAGCGAGGTGGACAGTAATGCCTGCCTCTTGCAGGGCCTCAGACAGGTGCTCAAGGGTCTCCAATGCGCTGCTATCAATAAAGTTAATACCGCTACAAACTAAAACTAAATGTTCAATGTCCGGGTGCCCAGCCACTTTGTCAGAAATTAGATTTTCAATATAACTTGAATTAACGAAGAACAGGCTCTCATCGATTCGTAGCGCTAATAAATTAGATGAGGTTTGTGCGTCATAACGCAAGATGTTACGGAAGTGCCCTTTATTACCAACACGGCCTAAGACGGCAACATGGGGCTGACTTGTACGTATTAAGAAAAACAAAACGGATAAGACAACACCGACCAATATTCCTAGTTCCACGCCCATAAACAGCACAACAAAGAATGTCACGAGCATCGAGATAGCATCACCCTTGTTATAGCGCCAAAGATCAAAAAAGCCCTTCATGTCGAATAGCTTTGTGACGGCAATGATCACGATAGAAGAGAGAACGGCTAAGGGAAGGTAATAAAACAGAGGCGTTAAAAAGAGCACAACAATTAAAACAAGTAAGCCGGTAAAAATTGAAGCAAAGGGAGTTTGAGCGCCGGCGCTATAATTTACAATAGAACGGCTTAGCCCACCGGTAATCGGATAGGCACCAGTGAAAGAAGCCCCGAGATTCGCCATTCCTAAGCCAAACAGTTCTTTATTGGGTTCAATTTTTTCACGTTCCTTGCTAGCGAGTGATTTAGCAACGGAAATACTTTCAATTGTACCAACCAATGCGATTAGGATGGCAGGCCCCAACAACTCCCAAACTAAGTCTTGTTCAAGCGCTGGCATACCAAAGCTGGGTAAACCACTAGGGATATCCCCTACAATCCGTAAATTAAAGGCATCATGCCAGCCAAAATACCAAGATGCGATGGTAAAGATGGCCACCGCAAATAATGGGCCTAATTTTGACATCACATTGACGAAAATAGTCGATAAGTTAAGTCGAGTTAAAAACCGCTTTAAAACACCACCAGATGACAGAATGATAAAAATAGATGCAATGCCTAAGAATAAGGCCAATAAATTACTCTCTTGCCAATGGCTTGCTGCGTAATAAAGCTTTTCGAAGCTGTTCAAGCCTGACGGAATAGTCATGCCTAAGAAATATTTCAACTGACTCAGTCCAATGATAATGGCGGCAGCACTGGTAAAACCACTGAGAATCGGTTTACTAAGCAGGGTAGCTAGGACCCCGAGTCGGGCTAAACTCATGATGATTAACAAAACGCCACTTAATAAAGCGATAATCAGCGCGCCTGTGTGGTAGTCAGCGCTGCCTGTAGCGGTAACCTCCCCCATCACACTCGCAGTCATTAGAGAAACAAGGGCAACAGGGCCGACGGCTAAGTAACGACTGCTACCAAATAATGCGTAAAGCATCATCGGTACAATACTCGCATAGAGGCCAATCTCGGGAGATAAGCCGGCGAGTAATGCATAAGCCATGGATTGGGGAATAATCATGATGGCAACCGTAATGCCAGCCACAATATCACCAGATAGTGTTTGACGTGTGTAGTCTGGCAACCAATTTAAGATGGGTAATATTTTTTTAATCACAACATTCCAAGTAACGGACGGGCATATATTTACAGAAGCCTAGGGCCTTAAAACAAATAAACTGCCAATCCGAGATAAATCAGATTGGCAGTTCGATGTTTTGTCTATACAGATCAGTATAATTAAACTGATGCTATGGAACCAAAAGTTTAGAAGCGGCCTTTCAACATGCCATGCCAGTAAAGTTTTGGAAGTAGATCTTTTTTCAAGATATACATGCTTCTTCTCTCAACGCCTTGGTCGAATGGGAAAGTCTCTTTTGGGTTTAAATCATAGTCAAACTCAGCCAAGATTAAGCGACCATAACCGGTAACCAACGGACATGAAGTATAGCCATCATATTGATCAACAAGGGGCTGGTTGTCTCTGGCAGAGAGTATGTTTCTCACCATCACAGGGACTTGGGCACGAATGGCCGCTGCCGTTTTAGATGTCGGTAAGCTACTACAGTCGCCACAAGCAAAAATATTGTCATAGCTGTTGTGCTGCATAGTGTCTTTATCAACATCAACCCAGCCTGCATCATTCGTTAAGCTGCTTTTTTTGATAAAAGTTGGTGGCCCCATGCGCGGTGTCACATGCAGCATGTCGTATTCCATAGAGACCAACTCGTCAGAATCAAGATCTTTAAAGATAGCGACTTTATTGTCGGCATCAACTTCAACTAAGTCATGGCGGAAAGTACGCTCAATACCGCGTGTGTCACAGATTTTGTTTAACTGATCTGCATATTTTTTAACGGCAAAAATACCAGGCATGCCAGAAACAAACTTGACATCAATTTGGTTTCTAAGGCCCGAACGTTTGAAGTGATCTTCTGCGAGGTACATGATTTTCTGGGGCGCACCACCGCATTTTATAGGGCTGCCGGGCTGTGTAAATATCGCCGTGCCTTTACCTAAGTTGCGGATATTTTCCCAAGTTGATTCAACAGACTTATAGCTATAATTACTACAAATTCCCTTTTTTCCTAAATTAGGAGAAAGGCCTTTGATGTCTGTCCAGTTTATTTGGATACCAGCTGCCACGACTAAGTATTCGTAACTAATGTCGCCACTGTCTTTTGTTGTGACCTTATCGTTTTCAGGATCAAAACCAGTTGCGGAGTCTCTAATCCAGTCACAGCCTTCCGGAATTAAAGTAGCAGTATCTCTTTGAGAGACCTCTTTTGGCATAACGCCACCGCCGACTAATGTCCAAATCGGCTGATAGTAATGTTCTGTGGAAGGTTCGATAATCGCAATACTACCGCTGGGGAGTTCTTTCGAGAGTCTTGCAGCAGTACTGATGCCGGCAGCGCCTCCCCCAACAATGACAATTTCATAATGTTTATCAGTCATAATTCATATTCTCACTAGTGGTGCTGTTGAAGCAGCGACATGGTTCAATGTAATAGCTTGATTATAATCCTGCTAAAAGCGTAAGCCGAACTGTCGAACCTAAGTAGCGGGGATTATTTTTCGGCTTTTTCAGTCATTAGGGCGCGCATTTTATCGATTTCCCATTCTCTTGGGCCGAGCGCTTTATAGACAAGTTTTCCTTCAGGGCTAATGAGGTAGCTCATTGGCAAAGCTCGGACATCCCAGCCTTCAACTGACATGTCAGCATCTAAAACAATTTTAAAGGTGATATTGTGCTTTTTAAGGAAAGGTCTAACACGACCTTGCGGTGGTCCAGCATGAATAGCAATAATTTCAAAGCCGTCCTCATTTAAAGCTTCGTAAAGTGCTTGCATCGCTGGAAATTCTTTCACACATGGACCACACCAGTGGGCCCAGAAGTTAACGAGGATATATTTACCTTCATATTCTTGCATGCTGAAAGGTTGGCCATTACTATCAGGTAATTCGATAGGAGGAGCCGTTCGCACGCCAGGCATCGCTGTCATAAGTGCTTTTTCACTGGCAAAACTGATCGAAGCAAATAAAGCCAAGCAGAAAAAAGCAACAGCACGCATTGTAAAACCCTTCATATTATTATTCATTTGTAGTGTCGCCTACTGGCGTTGCAAAAGCATCTGAAATCACTTCACCAATATTGTCACCTGTCAGCGTATTAAGAAAAGCAACTAAGTCGTCAATTTCACCCTCTGTTAAGCCGAGAGGCTGTATTAGAGGCGATTGTGTGACATTAGGGAAGCCTTTTTCATTCTTGAGGACGCCTCCCTCATTGTAAGTCGCAATAACGTCAGCTAAATTATGGATTGAACCGTCATGCATATAGGGAGCTGTTATTGCAACATTGCGTAATGATGGGGTGCGATATTTCCATCGGTCATCGGGGTCCTGCGTAACCTCATAAAAACCAACATCAGCCATAGGGGGATGACCTACTAATTTCTTTTTAGATTTTAGTACATAGGCATAAGTTCCTGGGGCAATCAACATGCGTTCCTTATCAGGTTCTTCAACCATAGAACGCTTAAAGCCCAGTCCTGTGTTATGCATCATACTGTCAGTAAAAAGGGCTGTTTTTTCACCCATAACATGACAAGTGATACATTGTCCTTTGCCTTTGAAAATATTGAAACCGCGTATTGCTTGATCGTTGATTGCATTCTTTTCGTTGCCAAAATACCACCGATCAAAGGAGGAGTTACCTGAAACTAATACACGTTGGTAACTCGCGATAGCTTTACCGAGAGTAAGAATATCGGCGCCTCGGCCATCAAAAGCAGCTTCAAATAGACCTTCGTAATCTTTGAGCGTGCTGAGTTTTTGTAAGACATGGCCAAATGAGGTCATGGCCATTTCATTTTTTTCTAGTAATGGCCCCCAAATCTGGTTTTCTAGTGTTGTTTCGCGGCCATCATGGAAAAGTCGGTCTAAGTAGGCGACATTATAGATGGTAGGCGCGTTACGGCGGTTTGAGCGACCTTCTAGGCCTACCGCTTTTTCTAACTCATGACTTGTGAAACCT
The DNA here is from genome assembly GCA_018646825.1 of Piscirickettsiaceae bacterium. Classification (GTDB taxonomy): domain Bacteria; phylum Pseudomonadota; class Gammaproteobacteria; order Nitrosococcales; family Methylophagaceae. The sequence continues at coordinate 5,394 of JABGUA010000143.1, read as the reverse complement.
TGTTCAGGAATATGGCACATCGCACATGAGAAAGTGTCGTTAAGAGATAAACGACGGTCAAAAAATAATTTTCTACCCAGATCAATTTTTTCTTCAGTCAGAGGATTGGTGACTGGTTGAGGAATTTTTGGCAGACCAAGAGGTGGGTTTTCAACCACACGCATTAAGTCAGCCTTCTTTCCTTGACGTGCTGTTATGGCAACAGAGTTTGTTCTGTAACCCGTTGTTTCATACCCTGTCTTATCATCGCCAGCGCCAATACGAACGCCATTAATGATGTTGGCATTGCCAGAGGCAGGAGATGACTCTCCTACCTCTGGTGCCTCAATAGTAAAATGTTCTTCATTATAAAAATCACGTTCTTTCTTTTGTGCAACATTATCTTCCGATAACGCGTGACTACTATAGAAACAGAGTGACAATAATAGGCCAATTTTTATAACAGAATATTTCATTTTTACTTTTCTACGTTGATTACTACTTACTCATTGCTACGATTGGGTTTTTAGCTTGCTCAACTTTAGCAGTTTTGCCGTAAAGAGAGTAAGCGCCAAAACGCATTTGGTGAGCACGACCAAGCTTCTCAGCATGGAAGTCGATAGTGAACTGTTCAGTCATTTCTTTACCATCCCAGTGGTAAAGTTTGATGAACTGATCGTTATCTCCAGCTTTCTTATCCCAGTTACCTAGTAAAGAAGTGGTGTAGTACAAACGTTTACCATCCCAGCTTGATGAAACCATGTTCACTTGATTACCAATTTGTTTCTCATAAACTTGTTTAGGGTTATGTGGATCAGTGATATCAAATGCACGTGTTTTACCATCTAAGAAAGTGTTAACCCATAAAAGAGCGTCATCACTTTGGATAGAGATATCAACAGGTAATGGGATATCAGCAGGAACACCGATATCAGCAACGTTAGTTGCTTTCCAAACATCATTTTCTTCTTCTAATAAAACGATTTGAGAAGTCAATGCTGTTGTAGAGAAACAGTAATCATTACCTGGTTTCCAAGCACAACGTACTTCAAGTGGAGCACCTGGTACGTCTAAAACTTGTTTTGGCTTACGAGTATGAAGATCCCAGATAACCATAGTGTTACCGAAACGTTTCATCGCTTCTGCATCACCTAACATGGCACCGAAGTCCATCATGTAGTTAGACCAACCAGTGAATGATGAAGTCAACATTACGTTTTTAGAAGGTAAGGCACGTACGTCATAACCGTAACCATCTGCAAATTGACCACCTTTATGAGCACCTTGAAGGTTATCATCAGTAGGCATCCAGTAAGTGTCAATGTATTCACCACTGTTAGTGTACTCAACTAGAGCAGTACGACCACCGTGATCTTGGTTGTTTGATAAACCAGTAACAATCATACGACCTGGAAGAGCGTAAGTTGTATGAGGACCAACAACACCACCAGATTTGCTAACGAAATCATCGATAGTTTGTACTAAAGTAGCTTTAGCAGGATCGGTGTGTACGTCAAAGATAAAAATCTTATTTGAATCTAGACCACCAGCCCATAAGAATTTACGATCATCTGTGAAGCCAGAGTGATGGGCTTCGTTACGTCCACCAACTGATTCAGAGTGGATAACTTTACCGTAATGTTCTGATTTTGGGTTAACGTCAACTGTAACCATTTTATCTTGTCCGTCGCCTAGGCCTTCAACACCTAAAGTCCAAACATAAACAAAATCTTCTTGACCAACGATTTTAACCATGTACGGTGACATACATGTTTCGTCAGCCATAACTGGGTTTGTAGCTAACACAGAGGCAGCCACGAATGGTGCTAATACTGCTAGCGGTTTGCTAATAAATTTCTTGATATTCATATCATCTCCTAAATTTACGATTCGCATCTAAACTAAAAACTTAATTTATACTGCTTGGTCGGGGTAATAACATGAGGCTATTTTACTTTGCCAATGCTATAAAGTGACTCAAAGTTCAAAATGTTCTTAGCTTATAATTGATGCGCCTTCATGCAGGCATCATAGTCTTACATACCTATATTAATAGATACCTACACGGATGATACATCAATGATATTGAAATAGAGCCTAGTATTAATACTAGTCGGGACCCTTTTTTAAAATCATGGATATAACCAATAAATATAACAAAAACCAGTGTTTACAGACATAATTGTGGCTTGGTTTTGTGTTTTATATCGAATAAGTCATGCTATGTGAAATGCCACAAATTATCCTTGTTTTACTGAGTTTTATTGTATTGATATTCTGACTCAATCAGATCGATTATGTTTCAAAAAGCAGGCAAGATTTTATTTAAACAGACTAAATGGTTGATTTAAAATTAATTTAGTAAAATGTAACCGTGTCGCCAACGCCTATTTTCATGAGGTCGTGGCCCATGCGCAGGTGACCATCGAACAAGGAACGTGTTGTTTCTAAAACTTGCTCCTCATCGATATCAAACAATAAAACATGGTTGAAAACGGCCGCTTTAGGTTTAACAATGTTAAATAGCTGGCCTGCTTGTCGAGGGGTTGTATGGTAAGACAGCACTTTTTGGAGGCGTGGATTCTGACTTAACAGTTTTGAATCGGCAGCAGCAATTTCATGGATGAGTAAGTCGACATCTTTGGCGTGTCTTATCAGGTTTTCAGAATACGTCGTATCACCTGAAATAACGATAACGGTCTCACCGCTTTGAATCCGATAGCCATAAGCCGGCTCTACGGGATAATGATTAACCAGAAAAGCGGTAATAGTGATGCCATCTTGCTCGTAGACCACACCTTCAGATTCAATATCTTGGCTCAAGATGCTGAAAGTATCTTTGCTGAGTTGCGTATTTTTAGTTCGGTAGTTGAAATCAGCTTGGTGGGCTCTGCCGAGATGCTCTGCTAGTTTTTCTGTACCAGTAGGGCCGGTCAATTTAATCTTTTCCGGTCGTTGCCATATCCAGCTTGTTAACCATAAATCACTTAAGCCGGAGATATGGTCGGAATGTAGGTGAGTTAAAAAAACATGCTCTATTTGAGCTAAGTTAACACCTGCCTGTGCTAAGCGTATGGTTGCACCTCGCCCGCTATCGAATAGAAAATAGCGGCCTCTAACTTCAACAAGAGTTGCTGGGCCAAAGCGCTCAATACTGGGCCGAGGTGTGCCGGTTCCGAGTAAAGTCACTTCCATATAAGTCGCGTGAGCGGGGTTTATAAAAAGTAAGAATAAAACTGCGAGGGAAAGAAGAGAATGTTTGATGGAAATCATCAGAAAGCCCATTGAATGCCGGTTATTGGATCAATGAGTAATATAGTTACATGCTTAGGCTGTTTGGTAAAGGCTGGAAATAACACCGAGGGAGCGTTTATTGGGCCCCCTCAGTATTTTAACTCAAGTGCTATCTAAGCACTCTTTTTGACTAAACTATTCATATCTCGGCCATTAATAGTTACGGTACCACTGACAGGTACTTGTCTCGTTAACATATCTAAAACAGGGCAGTTACTTTCCGCGGCCTCTACTAATTTAAGTAAAGCATCGTCATCAGCGCTGCTCTCAATCGTAGTTTGGAAGTTTACATCATTAAATCCAGCCGGTACTGTTTCATCAAGACCAAACATACCTTTAAGATCGAGATTACCTTTAACGTTAACTTTAACGGTATCAATAGAGACGCCCATAACAGAGGCATAAGCGGAGTACATGATTTCTTGGCAAGTGCCTAAAGCTACTAAAACTAGCTCGACAGGGTTATGCCCGGCATCTTGCCCACCCAGGACAGGAGGTTCATCAATGACCATTGGTGGAAAATCACGGACTTTGGCTGAGCAGCGAACATCTTCTTCCCACTGTGTTTCAGCACGAAAAAAGACTTTAGATGAGCTTGGGTTTTCTTGAATGCCGGTGATGATTTTCATCATTGCATCTTTTACATTTTCTTGTGACATGGCGTTATCCTCGTAGTATCTGTCATTATTATTAGCCGTTGTGGTAATGCGGCTATCTATAAGTGTGATAAGGACTTTTTCTTAGCGCTAATCCATGGAAAAAGTCATACCTCTAACTTATACCAACTAGTTGGTATAATTAAAGATAATACGGGAACCGGCTTATTGTCAACCATTTGGTCGAAATAAAATAATGCTTTGTCGAGCTTAAGGTAGAGGCCTAAGCAATAATACCTTTATTGCCCGCCATATTTTTCAACTTTGGCGTGTTAACCTTTTCGATAGAAAATTGCTTTTTGTCTCTTAAGTAACCTGCCACAACATCCCAAATTGGCGCGCCTTCAGCTTGGGCGTTAACTGTGGCCCATCCAGCAACTCTATACTGTTTATTAGCTTCTACGGCTTTACCGTTATCAAGAGTCATATTCGTAATACGATTACCAAAACCTGCTAGTGGGTCGCAGACGTAGTCCATACCGCCGACACGAACCATATCACCACCTTGCCGATAGAACGGATCGACATTGAATAGGTTATCGCAGACATCCTCAAGAATGGCTTTAATTTCAGTCCCTGTCATCTCACGTGTATAAGTTTCAGGGTAAGTAATACAGGTCTGATCCATGACGTGTTCAAATGTAATATTTTGGCCTGGCATAACGGTTGTGCCCCAACGGAAGCCGGGAGATAAAGAAATGTCTGCGCCATTCACTTCACGTAATGCATCACAAATAACCTGATCAAAGGTGCCGTTGAAGTTACCCCGGCGATAAAGTAGCTCGTCAGTGACGGCTAATGTTTCATTGAGCTGAGTTTCGTAAGGTGCGCGAACATCGTCAATGAAAGCAGCCATTTCTGGGTCAGCTTTAATGTAGTTAGAGAAGACAGGCAGTAAGGTATAACGAAAATCTTTTACGCGTCCTTTGCCTAATTCTAGATCAAGTACACCGACAAATTTACCATTTGAACCGGCATTCGTAACTAAAGTCGTGCCAGCTGCATTTTTGACATGAACAGGTTTTGGTACACCATCATGAGTATGACCACCTAGGATCACATCGAGTCCAGAAACAGTTGCCGCCAATTTAAGGTCAACATCCATTCCATTATGGGACAATAAAATAACGGCATCTGGTTGCTCAGACTCTTTAACCTCGTTAATAAGCTCCTGCAGTTCCTGTGCTTGAATTCCAAAAGTCCAGTCAGGGATAAAGCGACTTGGGTTTGCAATCGGCGTATAAGGAAAAGCTTGTCCTATTACGGCAACACGATGATCGCCCATCGCCTTGATTGTATAAGGTTTAAATGCATTGCCTGTGTCTTCATCATAGGCTGGTGAGCCTTCGAACAAGGCATCCTCATTCACTTTGACATTGTGGGCAATAAATTCACCATTAAAGGCCTCGATATTGCTTAATATTTCAGTGTCTTGATAGGTGAATTCCCAGTGCCCAGTCATTAC
>JABGUA010000244.1 GCA_018646825.1 Piscirickettsiaceae bacterium | reverse complement strand
TAAGCGATACGATGAAGTAGACTCACTTTCTGCAAAGTCACTGATATAGTCTTCAAACTCCTGCGCCGTGACTACTTCACTGTTTTGAAAAAATGCCCGCATATTTTTTAATAACGACCGATGCATTATCAAACGTCGTTCAACCAAAGAATGAGCCAATTTCACATTGTCATCAAAACGATGAGCAATCTGCTCTTCCTCACTATGACGAGCCCCATGCAAAATAAATACAAGCGCCGTAAATAACAGCAGCATCGGAATAACAAAACTGGCGATTCGGCTATGCCAAACACGCTGAGGGGCCACAAATAAAATCAAACTAACCGGCGTGAAGATAACAACCCCAATGGCACTGCCTAGCCACCACATCATCAATGGTTCAGCCCAACTCGCATGACCCAAAACACCTAGATGTTGTTGAACTAGCACTACAAGCAACGCCGGTACAAAAGTTGAAACTAAAGCGGCCAAAGTAAAGAACTTAAAGATCACCAGGCCGGTCATCAATGATGAAGGCCAAGCACCAAAACGTGTCAATAAATAGCGACCTATTCCCGCCTGCAAGGCAGCCTGGAAGCCAAAAAGCACACACAACGTCAGCGCTGCAGGACTATTTAAGTCCATCATGTAGGCACCGACAATAAAGTCACCCAAAAAGACGCCAGGTAACAAACGATAACCCCAAATTAAAACCGCAGCTAAAGCAATACCTGTCGGCGCCCATAATGGCGTCGCACCACTAGGCGGTAATGACAAAGTCAGCGTAAATAAGCCGGCAATAAAATAAACAATGACCAAACCAATATTGGCCATAAGGAAATGGATCAGGCGTTCCACATATGTCCCTAATATCTATGTAAAAATAGAATTGAACTGAGTTTAGCTTATCTCAAGTCGAATTGGTACAGCTAACAAGCGGTGATCGACCTCGAAACTTAACTTAAAAATAACGTTCCAACACAGCAATAAAACTAATCATGTCCAAAATGCTAGCCATCCACTATACTAATTTGCCATAGCATTACTACCGATTCCTTTCACTCTACAACGCAGAGCCAGCCCAATGAATAACCGCGCCGTATTACTTGCTAACCTAGGTTCTCCCGATAACGCAGATGAAGCTTCAGTGAGACGCTATCTGGACCAGTTTTTGATGGATCCATACGTTATTCAATTGCCATGGGTTTTACGCCGGCTTATCGTCAGTCTGTTAGTGCTTCCTAAACGACCAAAAGATTCTGCAGAAGCCTATAAAAGTGTATGGCTAAAAGAAGGTTCACCACTGGTTGTCTTTTCAGACCAGCTAAAACAAGCGCTACAAAAAGAAGTTGATATGCCTATCGGGATGGCAATGCGTTATGGCTCACCAGATATCGAAAGTGAATTACTCAAATTAGCGCAACAGCCCGGTATTGAGGAAATATTATTTATCCCCCTCTACCCGCATTTTGCCGACAGCACCATCACCACCTCAATAGAACAAGCCAAAACAGTCATTGAAAAACATCAACTCAACATTAAGCTCAATGTCATTGCCCCGTTCTACCAACAAGATGACTACATCACAGCGTTAGTCGAAAGTGCTCAACCTTACTTAAACGAATCATACGATCACTTAATTTTTAGCTATCACGGCCTACCAGAGTCACACCTCACCAGCTTGGATAAATCGGGTAGCCATTGTCTAAAAATGGACAATTGTTGCCAAATCGCCAACCCTGCGCATGCCACTTGTTATCGTCATCAGGTCATGATGACAACACAGCACTTCGTCGAAAAAGCGGGCTTATCTCAAGATAAATATTCCGTCGCATTCCAATCCCGGCTAGGCAGGGCAAAATGGCTTGATCCCAATACAGAGGATCGAATACGAGAACTTGCCGCAGCAGGCGCTAAAAACATCTTAGTCATCTGTCCGGCATTCGTAACCGACTGCTTAGAGACCTTGGAAGAAATCGCCATTCGCGGCCAAGAAGTTTTTGAACAAGCAGGTGGCAATAAATTGACACTTATCCCTTGTATGAATCAACATCCGAAATGGGTTGAAACATTAGCCAACTGGTGTAAGCAATAAACTAAACTCTACCGATTAAAGGTTGACGCACAATTTGGTTGGTGTATTTGCCACCAGGCCCATAGGAACACACTTCATTGCCCCCGCCTCGTAAGACACTCATTGCGCGATGCAAGTATTGTCGATTGACATTCACAATGCCGCCATTAATTTGATTATGCTCTTGGCACTCAAAGGCAATCGCCTTTAACCCAGCCATCAATTGATTTAGTCGAGATGCTTGGTTCTCGTCTTGATTAGCGATAAAGGCTTCTAAGCCTTCTTTTCCGGCAGAAAACCCCTCAGCTTGAAGAATCGCTTCACGCTGACGAGAAAATTGTTCAAGCTGAACAACCAAAGGCTGCTTACTCGCTGTTAACTTAGTCATTAACTCAGGATCAGAGTGAACTAAAGCGGTTCGCTCTTGGGTCAAAACATCTAGGAGTTGTTCTGCTATCCGATGTTCTGCTTGCAACACACTATAAAGCTGTTGAAATGAACTCATCGTTTGTCACCTGCTATTATCTAAATTTAGAAATTAGAACTCAGCAGGTTTTGTGCCAACTGATCGGCATCGATAGAATATGAGCCATCATCAATGGCTGCTTTTATACTCGCAACGCGTTCACTATCCACAACAGGGACATCGGCAATAATTTGTTGTAAAGATTGAATTTGTTCAGCGGCATTGGTCAAACTCACCGTATCAGAACGGTTCTCAGGCACGGCAGTACCCGCAACATTGACTGGTTTTTGATTATCGCGTGCAGGCGCATTCCGGCTAGTAGCTAGCTCGGACTGACCTAATGATTTGATATTGTTAATTTCTGACATCGCAATACTCCTTAAACTCTAATCAATGAATCGGCCACACCGTCAAAAACTTGAGCACTTTTTTGCATTTTTTTTACTAATCCCACTACAAACTAACCCGTACAATACCTGGCGCATCAACCACACCTACAATCACACGTTTTGAAGAACTATTCTTAACCCGAATACGTTGTCCTAAACTTGCATCTGACAACGCGGTGCCATTCATTTTTACTTGCATCCCACCCGCTATAGCTATCAACGTAATCATCTCTCCCCGCCGGACAATTTTCTCTGGTTTTACCGCATTTTGTCCAATCACCGTACCCATTGCCATCGCGTATTTCAATTGCTGACCTACAACCAATGCTGTATCGCTCAAATAACCTTGGCGCAACTCACCCACATCGACCTGCTTAACGACGACATCTGTCGCCTTTAATATATGCTTAGCCGACATAGCTTTAGCTGCAACAACAACCGGTTTTAGTAATTTAACTTTCACAGGCACATAAACTGTCCAAGGTTTTGCCGACGGACATTTCACTCCAATCGTCTGGTTACCAAGGCCAACGAGCTGCTTATGCGTGAAAGCGACCAAGGGCTCTTCACAGGCTTGCAAACGCAACCTCGAGTCCAAATTACCCATCACAATCTGAGGCAAGTCATACGCGCACTGCGTCTTTTCCATTGCATACTCATAAGCCGCATGCTCAATACTATTGAGTGATTGTAGAGGACCAGCCCATGCATCCAACGTGATAACCATGCTAAAAAAAACACTTAATAAGAACGGCATTATACTAATTCTCATTACTCTCCTCCCTTATCCACCATAGCCGCCATATTGTTGACGAAGCTATTTATACCAAGAGTTTCAGCAATTTTTGTGCCGCATCACATTCCTACCCTTTACTTAATTGACAAAACAACGACATCAGCGATAATTCGATAAAGTCTTATATGTAATAAGGAAGTACGATCGCAAGCATCATCGATGGCGTAGATCAAAGAACACAATTAGCGGGCCATAATCGGCTAGAACTACTGTTATTTGAATTACAAAATGGCCAAACTTTTGGCATTAACGTCTTTAAAGTACGAGAGGCTATCCCTTGTCCATCACTGACACAAATACCACATGCTCACCCTGCTATCCGTGGTGTTGCTCGTATTCGGGGTCAAGCAATCAGCATTTTCGATCTTTCAATGGCAATCGGCAATAAGCCAGTTTATGATTTGGAAAGCAATTTTGTCATCATCACTGAATATAATAGGACTGTTCAAGGCTTTCTCGTTGCCAATATAAACCGAATTATTAATACCAGCTGGGCTGAAATATTACCTGCTCCTGCTGGCATTGGCCAAAATAGCTTTCTCACCGCCATCACAAAAATTGATGGGGAACTGGTCGAAATCATCGACGTAGAAAAAGTCCTTGCTGAAGTCGTCGGTATTAATCACCAAGTTTCTGAAGATCTAAGCCAAAACTTTTCTGCTCAGAATCAGCATCGTCGCCCACACATCCTAGTTGCCGATGATTCAAGTGTCGCTCGTAAACAAATAGCCAAAACGATGGAACAAATCGGTATCGACACCACAATAGTAATAGATGGGAAACAAGCCTTAGAGCAATTACAACACTGGCAAGATGAAGGCATTGACGTTAAACAGCATATCGCCCTCGTTATCTCCGACATTGAAATGCCTGAAATGGATGGCTACAGTCTCACCACTGCAATTCGCAAAGATCCCGCATTAGACACTATACAAGTACTACTACATTCTTCTATGAGCGGCGGCTTTAACGAATCACTAGTAGAAAAAGTCGGTGCCAACAAATTCATCGCAAAGTTTGACCCTAATGAATTAGCTACAGCCGTCCAAGAAATGGTCGATATTTGGCGTCAATAACCATTATTGACAGAAAATAAAAATACACGGGATAGATCCTTTCTGAATTGATGTCTATATTAATGAGCTAGCTTGAACAGGCTAAAGATGTTTGTCATCCTACTGTGAAAAGCTTACGCTATGCCCTTATCAAATTGTAAAAGACATTAATAACAAATGGCATCAGAAATCATGCAACGCGGCAAAGACATCATTTGGGATATCTACGATAGCCTGACTGACCCATACAGCCGCAACAACAATTTAAAAAAAATAGGTTCGGTCCTGACTCTCATTATCGTTATATTCCTCATCATTATGTTTTGGTGGAATAATACACCTGATGATTTCAGTCCTATTCAAAACGCCAATCACATAGCAGCGGAACGCAACCAACAAATTGTCACTGGCTATGTCTCAACCGCGACATTAATCACGCTCGTCAATTCGTTGCTAGACAAACCGGGTGGTTATCTTAGTAACGATATGCTGCCACCCTCAATTTGGATGGACAATGTTCCAAACTGGGAGTTTGGTGTACTCATCCAAATCCGTGACTTTTCACGTTCATTACGCAATGACATCAGTCGGTCACAGTCTCAATCCTTAGAAGATACCGATTTGGCAATCGCAGAACCCCAATTTAATTTTAATTCTGAGTCATGGATATTCCCATCAACCGAAGGTGAATACCGCGACGGAAATAAAGCGCTAGAATCTTATCTCGCACGCCTGAGCAGTAATGAACAAAAAGACGCCCAGTTTTATGCCCGTGCTGACAATCTTGCAGATTGGCTTGCCATCGTTGGAAAACGACTTGGTAGCTTATCCCAACGTCTTAGTGCCAGTGTCGGCCAAATCCGTGTTAACACAGATTTGGCTGGAGAACCTGCAGCCCAACAATCTACACCATCGCCAGCTGAAATGGTCACTAAAACACCCTGGAGCCAAATTGACGATGTTTTCTATGAAACACGGGGATCTGCATGGGCATTGATTCATTTATTAAAGGCTGCTGAACATGACTTTTCTGACGTCTTAAAAGACAAAAATGCCCTGCTCAGCTTACGCCAAATTATTCGAGAACTGGAAGCCACACAGGAAACTGTCTGGAGCCCAATGATCTCAAATGGGAGTGGCTTTGGCTTTCTAGCAAACCACTCTCTTGTAATGGCCTCCTATATCTCTCGTGCTAATGCTGCTATCATCGATCTGCGCAGCTTACTTAGCCAAGGGTAAATTTGTTACTAAGGCCGCATTTTTATTAACTTAAACACATTAAAAACATAAGGAAAATCTAAAATGAACAAGCTAACTCTTTCCGCTATTATCGCATCAACACTATTCATCACCGCTTGTGATCAAGCACAAGAGACGACAGAAGGTGCAATGGATAAAGCGACAGAAATGACACACAGTGCTGCCGAGCATGCTGAAAATGCTGCTGAAGCAGGTAAAGACATGGGTTCAGGTTTTCATGATGCTGCAACTGGCCACCCAGTCGGCACACAATCAGATATCGATGCTTTGACAGCGCAATATCACGAACAAATGAAAGCGCACTAATAAACGTTCCAGTTAGGAATGACATAAAAAAGCCGGTGATTACACCGGCTTTTTTTTATACAAAATATAGAATAATTATTCTTGAATCGCATCAGGGTAGAATAATGACTGGGATTTAATTTTAAAATCACGAATAAGCACTTGCCCTTCTTCTCCCGTAACAAACGCAATATATTTCATAGCCAAATCATAATTAACATGGGCATGCTTTTCTGGGTTTACCGCCATGATATGGTAAGGATTAAACATCGGCGGATCACCTTGATATAGTATTTTCAGGACCACCTTATCCTCAAAAGCAATCTGCGTTCCTCTATCCGTTAACGTATAAGCACCCATTTCATCAGCCATTTTAATCACTGCTCCCATCCCTTGGCCGGCCTGAATATACCAGCGTCCAGCAGGGACTACTCCCGCTTGATGCCATAGCGCCAACTCTTTCTTATGCGTACCAGAGTCATCACCCCGAGATATGAACTTTGCCTCAGACTCCATCACTTTTTTTAAAGCCGCTTCCACAGAAAAGGCACTACCAATCCCTGCGGGATCGGACTCAGGACCAATTAACACAAAATCATTATGCATTACGGGCCGACGATCAATAAAATCGCCTGACGCAACATAGGCTAATTCTGCAGCTGGCGCATGAACAAACACGACATCAACATCACCTTTGCTACCAATTTTTAATGCCTTTCCCGTACCCACGGCAATAACATCAATTTTAACGCCATACTTTTGTTCAAAAACAGGATGTAAAAAAGCCATTAACCCCGTATTCTCAGTGCTCGTTGTGGTCGAAATCTTAAGGTGCTCGACAGCGTGAACAGAAGAACTTAAAACAAAAAGGGCAATCACACCGAATCGAGATAAAAAAGTCATTATTTATATTTCCTAAACTAAACTAAAAGGCCCATTGGCTACGTACTTGGAAAACATTGGGCTCATTACCATCATTAGGACCACCATCTACCTTTAAAAAGTTCTCATAGTTTGCAGTAAAGCGAAGTGTTGGTGTTGGATACCAGTTCAATCCGACCGATACCACATCGGCCTCACCTCCATCCACGAGCCCATCACTCAGATCAAGCGTGCTATAACGCAAAGCCAGTTGCCAAGCCCCAATCCCCCCTTGGCCTACATTGGCTTTCGGTTTGGGTTTACCAAACCGTCCATTTTTATACTGACGTGATTCTCCCGTCAAAAAATAGCCCGTTTCAAGATACCAACCATCAAAGTCTAGATTATCAAAGCCACTGCGGTTAACGCGGTTACTCACATATTCTGCCTGCGCAGAAAAAGCTCCCTGCACCGTAGCAAGTTCAGCACCCCATTTCCAAATATCATTGGCGTCATTAATAATGCCCGTATCCACGATAAGGACATCCGTCACATGACTCTCAGGTCTTTGCGTAAAGCGAACAGCATTAGCCCCTCCCGAATCCCTGAAGTTCGCTCCTAAACCAATATGAATTAGGCGTCCTTGTTCATTAACAGGAGCATAGGTCGTCCTAGCGCTAATGCCCCAACCTTCATCATTGGTTCCGCCCCTAGTTGAGACACCTTCACCAAAAAGCCCCGCAGCCCATGTCCAATTACGTTCTGCTTTACTGGCCATGACACCGATACGACGACCCGGTGAAAATGCAGCTATCATCGCGCGTTCAGTAAACGTAATAAAATTATCACTGGTTGCTTCATGCAGCGTAAATGGTTCTTTAAAATTACCCACACGTAAATTAGCTTGTTCCAGGCCCTTATAATCAATAAAGGCATCTAAAATCGCCTTGCCATTAGAACCCGTATTAGCAAAGTTATATTGAAGGCGATACCCCCAATCATGATACATCGTCCCTTGTAGTGTCAGATAAGCACGACGTACTTCCGTGCCATCACCCGACTCTGGTTCTCCACCATAACGCGCAGCATCCACCTGCACGCGCCCGCCTAACTTGGTCGTAAAAGCACCATCGCGTGTAGATAAGGCAAGCCCTCCTCCCTTAATTTGCACTTTAACGTCCGAAGGATCGTTTGCTTCAGCCAATTTCAATTCAATCGTTTGCTGTTTTTCCTCAAGCAGCATTTTATTTTGTTTTAACTCTGCGACTAAACGGCCATATTGTGCATCACTTACCGTACCATTTTGATGCAACATCTCAATCAAAATTGCTATCTCGGACCCAGCATGAGCTGGGGATATAACAAACTGAGATAACAGTAAAACAGTAAAGAATTTCTTTATAAAACCCATAGAACGAACCTTATTTTCAAATTTACAATAAAAGCCTATTTATCAAAATCAATAATATGAATAAATAAGCATATTTAATTTTCAACAACACTAGCTTATCCTTTGGTAATCAATAAATAAATATGATTAAATGAGCATATTATGGAAATAAAATTTCAGATTAAATGGTTGCACAGCGATGATAAGCAACAAGCAATAGAGCCTGTTCTCTTCGATCTGCTTGCTTTAATTCAACAAAAAGGGTCGCTAAAACGAGCGACAGAACACGCTAAAGTGTCCTATCGCTACGCTTGGGGCTTGTTAAATAAATGGCAAGGCATACTGGGTACATTGGTTGTTCTGGAGCCCGGTAGAGGGGCTTATTTATCAGAAATTGGAGAGAAATTACTTAACGCCAATACCCAGCTTAATGCCAAATTTTCTCCTGAACTCGACAATTTCGCGACCGAGTTTAAACGCGAATTAACGGCCCTAACTTCAAATGTCACTAACACGTCTCTGAATATTTTTGCCAGTCATGGGCTCGCCATTAGCGCTTTACGCCAACTTATTAACGAACAATCAGACTTCAAACTAGACCTGCACTTCCACGGTAGCTTGGAAAGCCTTCGCGCCTTACACAATAAACACTGTGACATCGCAGGTTTCCACATTCCTATCGGACCACTAGCTAAACCCCTTCACAAACAATATTTAGAAACGTTGAGTGCAAAGTCCCACGAACTTATTTATGTTGTGAAAAGAAATCAGGGGCTGATGTTTCATCGAGATAAAACAAGGCAAATTACGTCCATTCAGGCCCTAAAAAATAACCAACTGAAATTTATTAATCGACAGGCAGATTCTGGTACACGGCTCTTATTTGATCAGTTAATCAAATCAGAGAATATCAAACCAGAAGAAATTAATGGCTATGATGATGAAGAGTTCACCCACCTCGCTGTTGCAGCATTAATTGCAAGTGGGGTCGCTGATTTCGGTTTTGGTATCGCACCAATGGCTGAGAAGTTCAACCTTGGTTTCATCCCCTTAGTCTGGGAACATTATTGTTTAGCCGTCCCTAAAGCTATCATAAAAGATAGCCCTGTCAGCCAAATCAAGACCTTATTACAGAGCGAGGGTTTTAAGCTGATATTAGCCGATAGCCAAGGTTACCAAACAGAGCGGTCGGGTCAAGTCGCCCCATTTAATACTATTTTTGATAATTAGTTGTTATCACTCTCGTAACCAATGGCCCGATTTACCACCCGCCTTTTCAAGTAAACAAATATGATTCATCACCATGCCACGATCAACAGCTTTACACATATCATAGATCGTCAATAATGCCAATTGAACTGCGGTCAACGCCTCCATCTCTACACCTGTCTGCCCGCTGGTTGCAACTTGCGCCCGACATCGCACAGCAGCTTCTTCTTCTAAAATATCAAAATCAATTGTGACCTTCGTTAAAGCTAATGGATGGCAAAGTGGAATCAAATCTGATGTTTTCTTCGCTGCCATAATCCCTGCAATACGCGCGATACCAAGGACATCTCCTTTTTTATGACCACCTTGTTCAATCAAATTTAATGTCGAAGCCAACATCTCAATCTGGCCTTCCGCTACAGCGACACGCTTCGTCGTTTCTTTGCCACCGACATCCACCATATGCGCTTCACCCGCTTGGTTAAAATGCGTTAAATCAGACATACTTACTCCACAAAACAAAACATTAAGATGACGATATTCTACCCCAAGCCAGAGCCATAACCGATGACATTATCAGTTTTCATCAACAAAACGTGTCCGCCAGCGTACAATAGCTTCATATCAATCACTCTTAAAATTGAAATATTATGGGCATACACGTTAAATTCTTCGCCAGTTTGAAAGATAAACTCAAAATAGATGACGTCACTATAGAGCAGGCGAAAACTGCGGGCGAAGCTTGGGATATCACAACAAATAATGCCGAGCGCCCAGACAATGTCTTAGTCGCTATCAATCTGGAATATGCCCAATTCGACGATCTCATCAAACAAGGAGATGAAGTCGCCTTTTTCCCACCTGTAACAGGTGGCTAAATAATGACTGCAGAGATTATTGAACAGCCTTTGGAGCCATGGCAAGCCATCTCCAAATATCAATCTAAAACCACATTCAACAAGCAGTTTGGTGCTACAGCGACTTTCATTGGCACCATGCGAGATTTTAATGACAATGCCGATGTCAGTGCGATGACATTAGAACATTATCCCGCCATGACACAGCGTTATCTCGACAAACTCATTGATGAGGCCAAAGCACAATGGCCCCTCCTAGATGTGCTCATTATTCATCGCGTTGGTATTATCAAACCCGCAGAACCCATTATGTTAATCGCTTGTTGGTCTGCCCACCGTAGAGCAAGCTTAGATGCTTGTAGTTGGTTAATAGAAGAG